>JBCDIP010000553.1:0-2928 GCA_038748855.1 Pseudomonadota bacterium | reverse complement strand
GGACTTTCTGGTGCCGTCGCGCATCCATCCGGGCAAGTTCTACGCCCTGCCCCAAGCGCCGCAGCAGTTTAAGCAGCTCATCATGATGTCTGGCTTTGACCGCTATTTTCAGATCGCACCCTGTTTCCGCGACGAGGATGCCCGGGCCGACCGCTCCCCCGGCGAGTTCTACCAGCTCGATATTGAGATGAGCTTCGTGACCCAGGAAGACGTGTTCAATGCGGTCGAGCCCGTCTTGCGCGATCTGTTCGTTGAATTCGCTGATGGTAAGCGGGTGACGGAGAGTTTCCCGCGCATCCCCTATGCGGACGCCATGGCCAAATATGGCTCTGACAAGCCGGACCTGCGCAACCCGATCGTCATGGAAGACGTAACGAGCCATTTTGCGGGCTCTGGCTTCAAGATCTTTGCCGGCCAAATTGAGGCCGACGAAAAGGTGCGCGTCTGGGCCATTCCGGCCAAAACTGGTGGCAGTAGAGCGTTCTGCGACCGCATGAACGGCTGGGCCCAGAAACAAGGTCAACCTGGCCTTGGTTACATCTTTTTCCGCGATGGCGAAGGTGCAGGTCCCATCGCCAAAAACATTGGCGAAGAGCGCACCCAGGCCGTCCGCAGCCAGCTGGGTCTGGAAGATGGTGATGCGGTCTTCTTCGTGTGCGGCAAGCCGGATGTGTTTGCCAGCTTCGCCGGCGCAGCGCGCACCCGGGTGGGTGAAGAGCTGGAGCTGGTGGACGAAGACCAGTTCGCCTTCTGCTGGATTGTGGACTACCCCATGTTTGAGTGGAACGAGGACGAGAAGCGGGTTGATTTCTCACACAACCCCTTCTCCATGCCCCAAGGCGGCCTTGAGGCCCTCGACAGCAAGGATCCGCTGGAGGTGCTGGCCTACCAATATGACATCGTCTGCAACGGCGTAGAGCTGTCCTCAGGGGCAATCCGGAACCATATACCGGAAATCATGGAACGGGCCTTTTCCATTGCTGGCTACGATCGGCAAATCCTGGAAGACAAATTCGGCGGCATGCTGCGCGCTCTGCAATATGGCGCCCCGCCCCACGGTGGCATCGCGCCGGGGATCGATCGCATTGTCATGCTGCTGTGCGGCGAGGAGAACCTCCGAGAGGTTACGATGTTCCCCATGAACCAGCAGGCCGAAGATCTCCTGATGGGCGCACCGTCAGATGTCACGGCAGCCCAGCTGCGCGAGCTCCACATCAGGCTGAACCTTCCGAAGTCTTAAACCTAAACCCGGTGAACAATCACCTCGGTGACGGGTTTCTTGCCCCACCGGGCCGCGCACTCGCGCCGGGCGGCGCGGCGCAGCATCTCGGCCACCAGCTCATCTGACTTGCGCCGTGGCTTCGGCAGAGCCTCAAAGGCATCTTCAATGGCGTCCAGGATGGCGTCTTCTAGTGGTACACCGTAAGCGTCTTCTTCCGGCACCCCATAGAGCCGTACCTCGGGTTGAGAAACGATCTGATCCTTGTCGTTCAGAACCACGCTCACAGTAGCGGCGCCAGCAAACGAGATCCGTCGCCGATCCCGTGCCGGGCCGTCCTCAGATGGTACGAACAACCGCCCATCAAGGTGGATGCGGCCCGCAGGCACCTCATCAATGACATCGGCCGGCCCAGGAACCAATCGCACCATGTCGCCGTTGGTGGCGACCACCGTCTCCGCCACGCCGCAATCGGCCGCGAACCGGGATTGCTCCGTCAAATGGCGCAGTTCCCCATGCATAGGCACCAGTATGTCCGGCTTCAGCCAACCGTACAGCTGCCGGAGCTCTTCCTTGCGGGGGTGCCCGGTGACATGCACGAGCGCATCATCTGAATCGATAATCTCCACCCCCTGCCCCGCCAACAGATTGGCCACATGCGAGACAGACTTTTCATTTCCAGGGATGGTCTTTGACGAGAAAATGACCGTATCGCCTTCTTCCAAGGTGATTTGGGGATGGGTGTCATCGGCAATGCGCGCAAGGGCAGCGCGCGGCTCTCCTTGTGAACCGGTGCACAGGCACACCACCTTGTCCGGCGGCAAATAGCCGAACTCTTCAGCTGACAGGACCTCGTGCACGTCTTTCAGGTATCCTGTAGCTCTGGCTGCGGCAATGACCCGGTCGAGGGACCGGCCTGCAACAATCAAATGACGGCCGGCTTGATAGGCCGCCTTGGCCACCGCCTCAACGCGCCCTGCATTGGAGGCAAATGTGGTCACAGCTACCCTGCCCTTCGCTTGGGCAATGATGTGCGCCAGGCTGTTTGAGACTTCCGTTTCCGTGGGCGAATGCCCGTCTCTCAGAGCGTTGGTGGAATCGCAGATGAGCGCCCGGCATCCCTCTTCGCCCAGGGCTTTGAACTTTGCTTTGTCGAACGAATGTCCCAGCACCGGATCATCATCAATCTTCCAGTCTCCGGAATGCACCACAAGGCCAGCGGGCGTCCTGATGGCGAGCGCATTCGGCTCCGGGATCGAGTGGGTGACATTGACCAGTTCCACATCAAACGGTCCGGCTGAAAACCGCCCGCCCAATGGCACCTCGTTTAAGGGGAAATCGTCATCAAGTGCAAACTCGATCAGTTTGCCGCGCAGCAGCTCTGCCGTGAAGGGCGTGGCATAAACCGGACATTTCAGATCGGGCCACAATCGCGGCACGGCCCCAAAATGGTCCTCATGCGCATGGGTGAGCACCAGACCATCGATGTTCTTGCGCTCGCTTTCCAAAAAGCTGATATCGGGCACCACGATGTCAATGCCGGGATCGCGCTCATCACCGAATTTGACGCCCATGTCGACAATCAACCAGCGACGCTTCGTGGCCTTCCCGTATCCATAGAGGTAGAGGTTCATGCCGATCTCGCCGGCCCCGCCAAGTGGCAGGAACACAAGATCTTCGTTTCCGGGACGTGGGGCCGTTGAGGTCAT
>JBCDIP010000552.1:0-2934 GCA_038748855.1 Pseudomonadota bacterium | reverse complement strand
CGTGGAGAAAATGCGCGGCGAGTTTCACAAGCGCGTGGTCACGGTTCTGTCCATCATGATCTTGCCTATCCTGGCCGTGCCGTTCGCCATTGGGCGACGACGGGGCCACCGGGCTTACCGCTTTGCGCTCGCCGTGGTTTTGCTGGTGGTCTACCATGAGGTCTTGGAGCAGGGCGCACTGGCCGTGTTTCTGGGCAAGGCTTCGCCGTGGATTGCCATTTGGATGCCGTTTATTGCCCTGGCAACGTTTGCCATATGGCACTTCTACAATGCCTGTTTCACTTTGAAACCAGCCAGATTAGAGCCCACTTTGGATTGGCTGATTGACCAGATTGAGCGCGCCAAGGTCTCTGTTCTGAGGAGGTTTAAGGCTGCATGACCTGGACCCTGGGCATGATGTTGACGCGGATGGTCGCGTCCCGGTTCGCGCTGATCCTGGCGGGCATCACCATCTTTGTGCTGACTCTGGATGTGGTCACCTATGCACCGGACGTGCTGGCGCTGCACAATGACGACATCAGCTCCATCTTCAAATATGCTCTGCTGCGTCTGCCTGGTGTCACCTCGGCCTTTGTGGGCATCGCCACCTTGCTCGCGCTGCTGCTCATGCTGACCGAGCTCAGCCATCGCTCCGAGCTGGTGGCGATCTGGAACACAGGCGTCTCCCAACTGCGCCTGATCTTCATCATTGCGCCCGTTGCGCTCGCCATTGGTGTGTTCCATTTCCTGATTGATGATCAGGCCGTGCCCGGCGCAGCGCCCACATTGCATCAGTGGGGCATTGGCGATTATTCCGGCAAGAAGCTTAAGGTGGGTGAACAAGATCCCATCTGGCTGAGATCGGGCAATGATATCTTGCGCGCCGCCCGCAGCAATCCGGCGGCAACAGAGCTGAATGACGTGACCATCTTCCGGCGCGATTCGGCCGGCATTCTCACCGAACAGATCATTGCCAAATCCGCCGCCCAGGTGCAGGGCCGTTGGGAGCTGACTGATGTGGTGATCTACTACCGGGAGAACCTGCCGCCGAGCCGGGTGAACCGGATGATCTATTCGGGCCTCCTGCGCCCGGCTGCCGCGGGGACCCGCTCTGGAGACCCGGAGGAAATGAGCAGCGCGGATCTGCAGTACTTCATTGCCAATTCAGGCTTCGGCATTCGCCCCACTCATGTGTATTCCACCTGGCAGCAGAAGCGCATCACATTGTTCTTCGTCTCTTTCCTGATGGTTCTTATCGCAGTGCCCTTGTCGGTCCGATTCCGCCGGGGCGGCGGGCTTGGCACCTTCTTCGCCATTGGTGTGGGGCTGGGTTTTGCCTACTTCATTTTTGAGGGCGTTTCGCTCACCATGGGCGAATTGGGCCTTGTGCCACCCTGGATGGCCGCCTGGATGCCCATGATGGTGTTTGGGGCGGCTGCAACGGCGATTGCAATCAGCCAAGAAAGCCTTTAGTTCTCCAATCTTTCCCAGTAACCGATCTGAAGGTGGCCGAGGGCCAGCAGTACCGCGTGACCAAAGAGCTGACCAAAAAAGACAAGAAATCCGGCACCGCAGAGCCTCAGGCCCAGAGCGCGTTCCGCACCGACCCGGTCTTGTGCTTTCTCAAAGCCAAGAGCGCACCGGTAAGAATGTGGGGTATGAGCCCGCGGGAGCGGCTGGTCACCCAGTTTGCCAATGAGGGCATCACCGAGATCATCGCGCTGGACGACCTTGCCACCCACAATGGGCCGGTCATCTTGCTGCGCGAAGATTGTGTCATTGATCCACCTTTGGTGCCCGTGATCGCCAAACGGCCCGAATTTGCTCTGCTCAGTGACGTGGCCAGCGATAGCTCAGCGATGTCGGTCCACACGCGCTCTGAGGCGGCGCTGGAGGCTGCGGAGGCGATGCAGGCGGGTGAAGATCTGCCGGCCACGCTCAATCTGATCGCGCGCCGCCCCTCCGAACTCAGCGCCACGTTCTGGGGCAAACTGCGCAAGCGCGAAGTGCCCTATGCCCGGGCGGTCTCTCCGGACACCCGGGAGGAAACCGAATGGCGCATGTTCATGGGCACCTATAAAGGCGCCACCGATCTGGTGACGAAGTATCTCTGGCCGAGGCCCGCCTTCTACGTCACAAGGGCTCTGGCCCCAACGTCTGTCACGCCGAACCTCGTCACGGCTCTCAGCGCGGTGTGCGTGGTCCTGGCCTTCTGGCTGTTTTGGGAGGGCCAGTTTCTGGCAGGCCTCGTGGCAGCCTGGATGATGACGTTCCTCGACACGGTGGACGGCAAACTGGCCCGCACCACACTGACCTCTTCAAAATGGGGCGATGTGTTCGATCACGGTATCGACCTGATCCACCCGCCTTTCTGGTGGTGGTCCTGGGCGGTGGGCGCTGGCATGGGGGCCAGCGCCAGCTCTGGGGCCGAGCCGCTTCTTGCACCAGCACTCGCTACGATCGTGGCCGGCTATATCGCGCAGCGGCTCGAGGAGGGGTGGTTCATCGCCCGCTTCGGTGCGGACATGCACACCTGGCGTCGCTTCGACAGCGTCTTTCGTGAGGTGACCGCGCGGCGCAACCCCAACTTGCTGATCCTGACGGCCTCCACTGCGCTCGGCCTGCCGGCGGAGGGGCTGGTCGTCGTCGCCGCCTGGGTGGCGATCTGCTTTGCGGTACACTTCTGCCGGATCGTGCAGGCCCATCTCGCGGCGCGCCATGGCCCCCTCGTCTCCTGGATGGCGGAGCCGTGAGCGCGCTCGGCGTGATCCGGAACCTGGCGAGCAGCGCCAATCGGCGCGCCCGCCCGCTTGCCCTGCCGAGTGGCGCCATTCTCGCCACGCCGCCCGCACCCGAGGCGATGAGCGAGGCGGTGCAAGGCCTGCTGGCTCAGGGCGTTCGACGGATCGCCGTGGATGGCGGCGATGGGACGGTGCGCCTCGCCGTCGATGCGCT
>JBCDIP010000551.1:0-2949 GCA_038748855.1 Pseudomonadota bacterium | reverse complement strand
CTGGCCACCTTGCCGCTGCGCTATTCGAACCTTTTGATGATCTGCGTGCTCATGCCGTTCTGGACCTCGCTACTGGTGCGCATTGTGGCGTGGATGATCATGTTGCAGCAGCAAGGGGTGGTGAACGACAGCCTGGTGGGGCTCGGCATCCTGTCGGACGAGAACCGGCTGGCCATGATGTACAACTTCACCGGCACCATCATTGTGATGACCCAGGTGCTGCTGCCGTTCATGATCCTGCCGATCTACTCGGTCATGAAGGGGATTTCGCCTGTCTATATGCGGGCCGCGCAGAACCTGGGGGCCACACCGGCCTGGGCCTTCATCAAGGTCTACATGCCGCAAACGCTGCCGGGCATCGGGGCGGGCGTCATTCTCGTCTTCATTGTGGCGATTGGCTACTACATCACCCCGGAACTGGTGGGTGGTAAGGACGGCCAGTTGATCGGTAACCAGATTGCGTACCATCTCAAGAGCAGCCTGAACTGGGGTCTGGCGTCCGCCATGGGCGTGATCTTGCTGGTGGCGATCCTGATCCTCTACTGGGTCTATGACAAGATCGTCGGCATCGACAACATGCGGATGGGATAAGAACGATGGCCTTACCTGAATATACCTCCACCGGCTACCGCGTCTGGCACTACAGCTATCTGACATTTGTCGGTTTCGTGATGTTCTTCCTGGTCGCGCCGCTGATTGTGGTGATACCGCTGTCGTTTACCTCTGGTGCGTTTTTGAGCTTCACCCCGGAAATGCTGGCGCTGGATCCGGAAGGCTTTTCACTGCGCTGGTACAAGATCCTGATGGGTGACTGTAGCGATGCCATCGTGACCACCGTGTGTACGGACAAGTGGAAGATCGGCAGCATCAACTCGCTGTTCGTGGCCGTGGTTTCCACGTTCCTGGCCGTGACACTCGGCACTCTGGCGGCCCTGGGCCTCAGCCGGCCTCACATGCCGTACCGGAAAGTCATCATGGCCGCCCTGATCTCGCCGATGATCGTGCCGTTGATCATCACCGCGGCCGGCATGTTCCTGTTCTATGCCAAGCTCAACCTGGTGGCCACGTTCACCGGACTGATCTTTGCCCACACGGCCTTGGGCTTGCCGTTTGTTGTAATCACCGTGACCTCCACACTTGTGGGCTTTGACCACAGCCTGACGCGGGCCGCTGAAAGCCTGGGCAGCACGCCTGCGAACAACTTCTTCAAGATCCAGCTGCCGCTGATTGCCCCCGGCGTGATTTCCGGTGCTCTGTTCGCCTTCATCACCTCGTTCGACGAGATCGTGGTGGTGCTGTTCTTGGGCGGTGCCGATCAGCTGACCCTGCCGCGGCAGATGTGGTCTGGTATCCGTCAGGAAATCAGCCCGACCATCCTGGCTGCTGCCACCATCCTGGTGATCTTGTCGGTGCTCCTGCTGACCACCGTGGAGCTGTTGAGACGGCGCTCGGAGCGCCTGCGCGGCATCAGCCCAGCTTAATATGGCACGCTGGACCGCTGTCATCCGCCGGCGGTTTCTAGCCCTGGCTGCGGCCCTATTGCTGGCCGCAGCCGCGCTCTATCAGGCATCGTTCTCCCCTAGTGCGGTGAAGGCGCAAGGCCGCGAGCCGGTTGATCTGGCCTTGGTGCTCTCCATTGATTGCTCCTATTCGGTCGACACCCGCGAGTTCCGCCTGCAGACCAAGGGGACGGCCCGCGCCCTGCGCAAGCCGGAGATCTTGCAAGCCATCCAGGCCGGGCCGCTTAAGCGGATCGCGGTCTCGGTGGTGCAATGGTCTGACGACAAGAACCAGAAGATCACGGTGCCGTGGACCATTGTCTCCAACGAAGCTGATATTGAGAAGCTGGCGCGCATGATCGAAAACCAGCCCCGGTATTTGGCCGAAGGCGGTACGTCGATTACGGGGCTGATGCGCTATGCGGCCGGGGTTTTGGCCACCGCACCGGTGGAGGCGGAACGCCAGGTGCTCGATATCTCATCGGACGGGCGCAACAATAAGGGCGGCCGGCCCCACGTGGTGCGTGACCAGCTCAACCAATATGGGATCACCATCAACGGCCTAACGATCCTCAATGAGTTCCCGACGCTCAACCGGTATTTTGAGAAATATATTATTGGCGGCTATGGCAGCTTCGTTATTGTGGCGAAGGACTATGAGGCTTTTGAGAAGGCGATTTACCGCAAGCTGCTGCGCGAGATCATCGGACCGCGCCTGACCTAAGGACGATGCCCCATGCGCTACATTGACGGTGAGACCCTGGACCGGGTCCTGGACTTTCCATCTCTGGCCGACGCGCTGGCCCACTGGCACACCAAGCCGCCGCCTCAGGTGGGGCGAAGCCTGCTGCAGGAAGAAGGCGAGGGCGAGACGCCGGATTGTTTCTTGAACCTGCCGGCCTGGTATCCGGGCGATGCCATGGGGGTGAAGGTGATCAGCGTGCTGCCCGCCAATCCCACCAAGGCCCATGGCCTGCCGGCCATTCAAGCGCTTTATCCGGTGTTTGATGGGGAGACCGGTGAGCCCAAAGCCGTGATTGACGGCACGGCACTCACCTATTGGAAAACTGCTGGGGACAGCGCGCTCGGGACCCGCTATCTGGCGCGCGAGGATGCCCGCACCCTTCTTGTGGTGGGCTCCGGTGCCCTGGCGCCATATTTGGCCCGGGCCCATGCGGCCATGCGGCCGTCCACAACCGAAGTTCTGGTCTGGAACCGCACCGCAGAGAAGGCGGAGGCCATGGCCGGCGAGCTGAGCGCAGGCGGTTTGGCCGCCCAGGCCGTGAGCGATCTTGAGGCGGCGTGCATGAAGGCGGACATCATCTCCTGTGCCACCTCGGCGACAACGCCCCTGATCAAAGGTGAGTGGCTGAAACCCGGCTGCCATCTGGACCTTGTGGGCAGCTTCACCCCGGAAATGCGCGAAGCTGATGATGAGGTGATCCGGCGG
>JBCDIP010000550.1:0-2974 GCA_038748855.1 Pseudomonadota bacterium | reverse complement strand
TGCGGGCAAAGCGCAAGATCAAGGCGAAGAACATCCCCTTTCAAATCCCTGATGAAGACGCTTGGCCAGAGCGTCTGAACACAGTCCTTGCCGTGATCTACCTGATTTTCAACGAGGGCTATGTGGCCACATCGGGCACAGATCTTATTCGCGAAGAGCTCTGCTCGGAGGCGATCCGCCTATGTGAACTCCTGAGGTCCTTGCTGCCTGACGAGCCGGAAATTCAGGGTTTGTTGGCTCTGATGCTCCTTTCCGATGCCCGCCGGCCGGCACGGGCCGGAGCTGAGGGGGAGCTGATTACTCTGGAATTGCAAGACCGGTCTTTGTGGGACCGCGCTAAAATCAAGCAGGGCCGGACCCTTTTGGTGGGGGCGTTGGTTAAGGGTGACGTTGGGCCTTATCAATTGCAGGCGGCGATCAGCGCCGTGCATTCAGAGGCCGTCACCTTCCAGGCAACAGATTGGGAAGAGATATGCTTGCTGTATGAACGCCTGTATGCGCTTCAGCCTTCACCCATCATTGCCCTCAACGCCAGCGTGGCGCTTGCGTTTGCTGAGGGTCCGGCTCGCGGGCTCGCGGCTTTGGAGGCACCGGAGGTGAAGACAGCGCTGGAGCGCTATCAACCCTACCACGTGGCCCGGGCCGACATGCTGGCCCGCAACGGCGACCCTGTCTCAGCAGACAGGGTGTACCAAATGGCGATCGCCTTGACGGAAAACCAAAGAGAGCGGGCCCACCTGGAGCACAGGCGGGCCGCACTCAAACCGTCTACTTGATCCGCTTTGGATCAAACGAGCAGGTCAAGTCATCAAGGTGGGAAACGGAAGACCATTCGCTGTCTACTTAGTCGGCCACATAGCCCATGCCGAACGACTTGCCGTGGTTGCCGAAACACGCGAGAAAATCGTGGCTATGCCAGATTGAAGACGGGTCGTTCTTCCTGTTTTATGTGCGATTCTACACAGATCAATTTGTTTTAATTTTTCCACCGGTACAGCGGCACTCGGCGTCACGATGGGCTACAACACGCCCATGGAACAGCATGAGATCATCAGAGACGCCTTTCGTCAGCAGAGCCAATGGTGTGCCCGTCTTGGCTCTCCCTTCACGTCTCTTTTGATGAGCGTCTTTGCCGAGTATCTTGATGAAACCACACAAACGGGCAGGGCCCTCCTGAATTGGGACGGGTCTGCTGATCCGCTCGGAGATGCGGTTTCGCTTCGTCTGGCCGGTGCTCTGCACGCTTTGGTGCGCAGAGGCCAGCTGCCGCACTTGGCGGCTCTTTATCCTCCAAACCCTCTGCCCAGTTTTGACCAGCTGGCCGAAGCGGCTACGGTGGCGCTGGTTCAGGCAGATGAGGTTATTCTGGAGTGGCTTCGACACCCGCCCCAAACCAATGAAACGGCGCGCTCAGCGGCACTTTACGCCGGTTTTCTGACGATCGCTGACGCCACGCGCCTCCCGCTCCATCTTTTCGAGCTGGGCGCGAGTGCCGGCCTCAATCTTATCGCAGACCGCTACAGCTACACCCTCGGAGGGCTTGCGTCCGGCGCGGCTGGCTCACCGCTCAAATTGGCACCCGAATGGACGGGGCCGCCGCCGCCGGACAGCACCATAGAGATCGAAGCGCGTCAGGGCTGTGACCGGGCCCCGCTCAATGTCGCCAATGACCAACATTGCGAGCGGTTGGTCGGTTATGTTTGGCCTGACCAGGCAGACCGGTTGGCCCGGGTTGAAACAGCCATTGCTCTTGCCCGCAAAGAGGCTGTGGCTCTCAAAGCAGCGGAGGCCGCAGACTGGGTTGAAGATGAGATCAGTGTGGCGCCCGTTTCCGGCGTCACACGGGTGCTGTTCCACTCCATTGCCTGGCAGTATTTCAGTCCTGATGCCCAAGCCCGCATTACAAGGCGCATGGAGGAGGCAGGGGAACACGCAACGTCAGGCGCGCCCCTGGCCTGGCTCACGTTTGAGCAGCGGGACAATAAAGGCCCGGCATTGAGTTTGAGGCTTTGGCCCGGCGGTCACGAGCGCGTGCTGGCGACCGCCGATGCTCATGTGAGCAAGGTCACCTGGCTGGACGGCTAATTACTCCAGCGTGATCCTCATGCCGCCTGCATCAAGCGATGCTTCCAGGCCGGTCTGAACGCCCCTGAGCACCAGGCGAACACCATGGACGTTTTCCAGAACCCAGTTTTGTCCGCCTGTCCCGGCCGCAGCAGAGGCTTGCACCGACGCATAGGTGCCTTCGATATGGCGCAGCTTGTGCAGATTGTAGACCTCACCACGCATCCGCGCGTTGGACGCCCCCACGATAAGGCCAGCCCGCATGCCACCAATCGACAACCGATAGGCCTGTCCTTGAAAGTGCAGGGTCCCCGATCCCGTAGACACGCCCAGCACAAAGCCGGCTTTGGCGATCTTCATTGAAATTCGGGCAGTTTGGGCTTCAGCCGTATTCACGGGCAGCAACCCTGACGCCAGCACACCGCCTGCAAGCAGTAAGACTTTCGCAAATCCAAAACCACGCATCATCACCACTCCACATTGATTCGCATTGAATCACGAGTAGAACACGAACATGACGATTCGAGTGTTAACCGATCTTAACGATTGGACGCTTGCGGGCCCCGTCGAAGCCGCACCTATCTGGGCATCGCATCGAAGGCCACACAAATCCGCCGTTCAGTGGATTTGAACGGTATGGTTTGGTGGTACATGTATGAGGGAAACAGCACCATCAGACCTTCATGCGGTTTGACCACCTTGTGGCGGTGCTCGCGCTGGCAGAAGAACTCAGGCGGCGGACGGCCCACTTCGAAACCGCCGGCCACTGTGCCTTCTTCGCCGTTGGCTTCATCGCTCACCTCATCAGGAATGCGCACATAGTAGCAACCACTCAAGTGGCCATCAAAATGGATATGGGCGTCCTGGTTGCCCTGTTTGTCGAGCACGGCTGCCCACGCCACCAGATCAT
>JBCDIP010000549.1:0-2997 GCA_038748855.1 Pseudomonadota bacterium | reverse complement strand
TGTGGTCCAGCGCGCCTTTGACCGGTTCCGCGGCGCAGAGCTTGGTCCCTCAGCCGGGGCGAAAACCGATGATGAGATTGAAGCTGCTGTGCGTCAGCTGACAGAGACCGATTACCATCCGTGCGGCACTTGCCGCATGGGCTCAGATGCCATGGCGGTGGTCGATGAGGAACTGAAGGTTCACGGGATTTCAGGTTTGCGCGTGGTGGACGCTTCGGTGATGCCCCAGATCATCAGCGCCAATTTGAACGCCCCGACCCAGATGATCGCCAGCCGGGCGGCCGACTTCATTTTAGGGCGCCCGCAGTTGGAGCCGTTTCACGCCCGGTTCCACTTCTCTCAAGCAGCCGGCTGAACCAAAGGTGTTAAGCCTGGGCCTCCAGCCCATCATCATCATCCAGATCCAGATCATCCTCTTCAACCGAGCTCACCGGCGCTTGGCCCACCGTGGCCAGGCTGATGGATCGTTTGACCTGCTCACTGGCCGGACGCTTTTCCGAAGCCAGGGTCTTCTCTGGATCTTGTGCCTGCTTGTAGATGACTTCCCACGCTCCACCGAACGTGTTCATCAACGTCTGCTTGCTCAACGTCCCCGCAATCAGCAGGCCGAGATGGCGCAAGTGGCGCCGGCCATAGCAGAACTGTGCCAGAATGGCCCTTTGAGGCTCTGGCAAGGTCGACGCAACTGAGACCGCATCGGCCGGACCGGAACTCGTGACTTCCTCGATGAGTTCCGATGAGACAGTGACTTCGTCTTTATGAGCGAGATAAGAACGCGCAACAGTGGTCATTGGCAGCACCTCAGCATTTGATGGTGCTATCAAGGCCTGATCCTCGTTAACAGAAGCCTAAAAAAACAAAATTTTTGGTTCAAATAAACACAAGTTCATCTTTTTAGGCTGTTTCTCAGTTGCATCGGCCCAAGCGTTCGCGCTCGATCGCATCGCCAAACGCATCCACCCGCGTGCGGTATCGCCAGCCGTTCCGGCAGCCCTCCACGAAAAACGTCACGCGCTCCATCCCCCGTTTGCGCAAGCGGGTCGAAAGGGCGTCCAGCGTGGTGGAGACACAAGGCCCGGCATTCCGGCGCGTCAACACCTCACCATATTGAGAGAACCGCGCCCTGTAGCGCTTGTTCTGGTAACAGGCGCGCACCAGGAAGTCCGTGCCATCTTGACCCCGATAGCGAATACGACGGTAACCGCGGTCACGCAGCACTTGCAGAAACTGCTTCGCGTTGAGCGCCGGGCGGCACCCCCTCACCCTCAGCTGGTCCACAATGTCTCCAAACCGGTTGAGGGTCACCTCCACCCGGTCATTGGCCCGGCACGCCTCTGCCACATAGCGGGGCAAGCGATCATCAACGATCTGGATGCGGTTGAAGCCCTTATCGCGCAAAATGCGGGCGATCTGATCAGGATTGATCGGCCGTCTGCAGGTGCCAATCCGCTTCTCATTACGGATCTCGCCGTAGCGATTGAGGCGAAGCTCAAAACGATCGCCCCTGCGGCAGGCTTCAGCAGCATAACGGGGAAGCTGGTTATCGGTCACCTTGATGCGGCTATAGCCTTGGTCGCGCAGAACGCGGGCAATGTCGCGCGGATCGATGGGCGGCGCACAGCGGCCAATCCGGCGCACATCTCTAATCTCACCGCGCCTGGACAGAACAAGCTCCACCCGGCGGTCCCGGCGACAGGCCTCTGCCACGTAGCGCGGCAGCTCGCTATCGGTGAACTTGATACGGTTATAGCCGTCCTCGCGCAACTTACGGCGCACCTGGTCCACAGAGAGGCCAGGTCGCCGGCACTCCCCGATCTGGGTTTTTGAGCGCACCCGGCCCACCGCCGTCATTTTCACCTGATAGCGGATGCCATCCTGACAGGCCTCAAAATTGATCCTGTTGAAGGTTTGCTTGGTGATTTTGATCTGGCTGTAGCCCTGGTTGCGCAGCGCATTGATCAAGTCTTGCGCTTCAGCTGGCGGCGCAAAATTGACCGCCGCGGCCATAAAGACAGCCAATCCAAAACGCTTCACAATGTTCAGTGTCATCACCTGTTCCTCCCTCAACGCCCGATGAACGACGGCGAGAGGTAGGGTAACCGCACACTGTTGCGATTTGAAGAGGCTGGACGGTCGTTAAGCTTCCTCGAACTTCAACGCCAACCCGTTGATGCAGTGGCGCACGCCGGTGGGTGCGGGGCCATCATTGAACACATGGCCCAAATGGCCGCCACATCGGCTGCAATGCACCTCTGTGCGCACCATGAAGAACTTCGTGTCGGTCTTGGTCCCAACAGCATCCGGAAGCGCCTGAGTGAAACTGGGCCAGCCGGTGCCGCTATCATATTTGTGCTTTGATGAGTAAAGCGGCTGATCGCAACCGGCGCAGGCAAACGTGCCCTCGCGCTTTTCGTGCAGAAGCGGGCTGGAGTGTGCGTACTCGGTGCCCTCCTCGCGGAGGATCCGGAATTGCTGGGGCGTTAAGATCTCGCGCCACTCCGCTTCGGTCTTGACGATCTCAAAAGCGCCCGGCGATGCGGTCGCCTCAACGCCGCTCAGTGTTGTGCCGCCAAAGGCCAAAAGACCTCCGCCGATCATGGCTGTGCCGCCCAAAAGAAATCCGCGCCTGTCCACGAAACCACACTCCTTAAAAGCGTTAAATGCTTAACTGTCCGTACACGACATATGTGCGCGAGGTGAAAAGATCACTTAAGATCATCTCACAATTGCGCGAGAGACGCGTGACCTACCGGGCAGCGGGTGGTTCGCCGTCGCCCTTGAAGGACCGCATCGCTCTGCTGAACGCTTTGCCGGCCGCGCGGGCCCGGTCGTCCTGGGCACTGATGGTCTTGGCCTCTTCGGCCACGACACGCGCCACGTCGGCCGCCTTTTGCCGGGCCTCCGGGCTGCTGGCGAGTTTTCTGATGGCAAACTGGGCCAACGTTTTTAGAGCAAGTGACATGGGGATCAGTATACCCCATTTGCGCGCGGTCCGTC
>JBCDIP010000548.1:0-3000 GCA_038748855.1 Pseudomonadota bacterium | reverse complement strand
TCCAGGATCTCTGCGTGCATGGCTTCCACAATGCGTGCGGCCCGGCGCATGAAGAGGATTTCGCGCTCCGATTTGACGGCGCGCTGCCAGTTGATCAGCCCGGTCGCGTCTTGGATATGGCTGCCGGGCAAGCTCTCCTTCAGGCATTCATAGGCGGCGGCGGAGAAGTAGTAATTGTCCATCTCCACGCCCATGCTGAGGCCCGCCCAGCCGCGCTCTTTCACCAGATCTGCGAGCGTCAGCATAGGGTGGCGTTCCGGGTTCTGGACGTAAATGTCCTCATACCCCACGATGTTGGCCTTCTCCATGAAGACGGTGCGTTCGGCGCCGCGCGCATCCATGCCGCGGCCCCACCAGACGGGCTCGCCGTCCATGGCCAGCAGCACCGCTTGGTGGGTGTAGAACGACCAGCCGTCATAGCCCGTGAGCCAGGCCATATTGGAGGGATCAGAGGCGATCATGAGCTCAATCCCGGCCTCTTCCATAGCCTTCCGGGTGCGGGCGATGCGCATGTCATATTCGCTGCGCTCAAAGTGCAAAGTGGCGCTCATGGAAACCTCCTCCAGCCTTTTGATTTTTCAGTCAATGTGCGGGTTTCTGCTGTCTGGTCAATTGAAAAGGGGGCAGATGGAGGGCTATCTTGGGCCAAGGGTTTGGGTGTGGAGACAATCAGCATGAGCGAAACGCAAGCCAGCGCGGTGATTTTCGATGTGGACGGCGTGATCTTGCATTTGACGCCGCCGGAGGAGGCCGCCTTCTTTAAGGCGCTGGAGCTGGTGTTTGGCATCACCGATGCATCGCCCGATTGGGACAGCTACCGGGCCAGAAACGATGTGGAGATTGTGGAGGAGCTGATTGAGACCCGCCTTGAGCGTCCCGCAACAGCGGGTGATATCAACACGTTCACCGACAAGTATGTCTCCTTGGTGGATATCGGCATCCGTACCGGTGGGATTGAGGTTCTTGAGGTAGACGGGATCCGCGACGTGCTCATGGCGCTGACGCGGGCCGATAATCTGATCATGGGCTTGGCCACGGCCAACCTGATGAGCATGGCGAAGATGCGCCTCAGGCATGTTGGGCTCAACGACTTCTTCAAAGTGGGCGGCTTTGCCGAAGCGCGCGGTCCTAAGCGCCAAATCTTGAGCAAAACGATCGCTGGTCTGCAGGACGAGCAGGGCAACCCTATTCCCAAAGAACGCGTTGTGTTCCTAGGCGACAATGTGGGGGATGTGGATGCCGGGCTGGGGAACGGCTGCGGCCTCATTGCCTTCAGCGAGGATGCCGGCAAGCATAACAAGCTGAGAGCAGCCGGGGCTGAGCTCATCATCTCCAGTCACCAAGACACCGTAGCGGCGATTGAGCAGTTGTTGGGCCATCCCGTGAGCTAAAAATCTGCGCTCAGCTCTTTCATGAAATCGATGAACCACTGATAGGCCGGATGCGCTGAGAACCGCCCGTGCCATAACAGCGTTGCAGAGGCATATTCTTGCGGGCCCGCGATAGGCGCCGCGCGCACAGCGAGCCCATAAAGCGGGGCAAAGGTGTCGGCAATTCGTTTGGGAGCAGCCAGTATGAGGTCTGAGCCCGCCAAGAGGCCGGGTGCTGCAGCGAAGCTGTTTACTGTGATGGCAATGTGCCGTGTGAGGCCGTGTTTGGCGAGTTCCCGGTCCACGAAGCCTTGGTCCTGTCCGCGGGGGGACATGAGCATGTGGCGGGCCTGGGCGTAGGTTTCCAGGGTCATGGGGCCATTGGCAAGGGAATGGCCGCGGCGCATCATAAGCACGTAGCTGTCGTCTATCAGCAGGGCCCGTTCAAAGCGCTCTGGCGTCTCTCCAAACGCGCTTAGCCCGAAGTCCAACTCTTGCGCATCCAGCATCTCCAACGTGCGTCCAGCCGATGGAACGAGGCGCAGGGAGATGCCGGGCGCTTCGGCTTCCAAACGTTCCATCACCTTGGGCATGAGCGTGGACACCGCGTAGTCGTTGGTGCCGATCGAAAAGCTGCGAACAGCTGTCTCTGGATCAAATTGAGCAGGGTCAAGGGCGAGCGACAAGGTTTCCAGTGCGGCACGCAACGGAGTGGCGAGCTCAAGCGCCCTGGGTGTAGGGCGCATCTCGCCTTTGGTGCGCACGAAAAGCTCGTCCTTGAGGTGATGCCGCAACCGGTTCAGAGCGTTGCTGACAGCCGGCTGAGACATGCCAAGTTCACCACTGGCCCGGGTCACGTGGCGCGTCCTCAAGAGGCCGTCAAGGACGAGGAGCAGGTTGAGGTCGAGGGATTTTAAATTCATGAGCGTGATAATGAGTATATCAACAATCCATTTCAATAATAAAACTCTTCGTCCTATCTCTGGCTCATCACTTGAACGCGGCCGAGCGCCGCTGAAGAAAGGACATGACGATGAGTGCAGAACTGAAGAACAAAGTGGCCGTTGTAACAGGCGGCAATTCAGGCATTGGGCTGGCCACGGCAGAGAAATTCGTGGCCGCCGGAGCGAAGACGGTCATTGTTGGCCGCAACCGCGAAACCCTGGACCAAGCCGTTGCGGCCCTCGGCGAAAACGCCAGCGCAAAGCAGGCGGACGTGTCTGACACCGGAGCATTGCAGACGGCTTTCGCCGCCATTGCGGAGCGTCACGGCAAGATTGACGTGTTGTTCGTCAATGCGGGTGTGGCTGAGTTTTCACCCATTACGAACGTTGGCGAAGACCATTTCGACAGGCTCTTCGGCATCAACGTCAAAGGGGCTTACTTCACCATTCAAACGGCGTTGGATTATATTGCTGATGGCGGATCCATTGTTCTGACCACGTCGGTCGTCAATGAAATCGGCTTGCCGGGGTCAAGCGTCTATTCGGCCACCAAAGCTGCCTTACGTTCGTTTGTGCGCACTTTGGCGGCGGAACTGGCGCCGCGCGGCATTCGCGTCAACGCTGTAGCCCCCGGACTTACGGAAACCCCGTTGGTTGAAAAACTGGGTTTGGCTCCGGAGGAAATT
>JBCDIP010000547.1:0-3000 GCA_038748855.1 Pseudomonadota bacterium | reverse complement strand
GCCCCGCGCATTGCCCGAAACGCGGTGCGCTCCATAGCTAGGGCCATGACCACAGCCGCCGCAAGGCCGAAGAGCAAAGCGGCAACCGGTGGCAAACCGAAAGCCAGAGCCAGGAAAATGCCGTAAGCCCCAAACGTCATGATCTCGCCATGCGCAAAGTTGATCAGCCTCACGATGGAGAAGACGATCGCCAGGCCTAGCGCCAGCATGGCATAAACCCCGCCAAGACTGAGCGCGTTCACCGATTGTTGGACGAGAAGCTCCATGGGCTCAGGCTGCGAGGTATGCTGCGTGGAGCAGACTGTCGTTCTTCAGGTCCGCGGGCGCACCCGCGGCAGCCACTTCCCCATTCGCCAGCACCACGGCATGATCGGCGACATCAAGAGCCAGAGCGGCGTTTTGCTCAACAAGCAAAATCGAGATCCCTTCCGCGCGCAGTTCCTCTATGATGCTGAAAATCTGGTCTACCATCTGCGGGGCTAAGCCCAGAGAAGGTTCATCCATCAGAAGGAGCCGAGGGTCGCTCATCAGAGCGCGCGCAACCGCCAGCATTTGTTGTTCTCCGCCAGAGAGCAGGCCGGCCAACTGTCTTCGGCGTTCCCCCAAAATTGGAAACCGCTCCATCATGGCGCTGCCCCGTTCGGCAGCCATTTGAGCATTCTCCAAGACCGAACCCGCCAAGCGTAGGTTTTCTTCCACCGACAGCGAGGCAAAAATCCGCCGTCCCTCCGGAGCTATAGCAACACCGGCCCGAACAATGTCCTCGGGCGTAGCACCGGTCATGTTCTGACCAAAAATCCAAACCGAACCGCCTGAGACGCGTTGCGCGCCAGCCACGGCCATCACCGTGGATGTCTTGCCTGCTCCGTTGGCTCCAAGCAGCGTGGTAACGCTGCCTGGAGCCACGTGCAGGTCGACCTTGATTGCAGCCCTCACTGGCCCGTAGCGGACCTCGAGCTGGCGGACCTCAAGCGCGCGCTCGCTCATAAGCGCATTACGGCTTGGGTAATGTCGCCGGGTCGGCAATTGCGCGGCGGACAAACTCCTTTTTGCCATCCGCGGTGATACGCGCAACCACAACCTCGCGCAGTGGCATGCGGTCGGTGCCTTTGAAGGTGAAGTTTGACATCACACCCTTGCCGTTCTCAATGTCGGCCATGGCAGCAGCAACAGCTTTCGGATCGGTGGAGCCGGCAGCTGCTACAGCCTGTTCGATCATGTGGGCAATGTCGCAGCCGTTCACATAGTAGTTGTTGTCCGGCGTCGTACCGGTCTTTGCTTCAAAGCGCTTGATGAACTCAGCATACGAGCTGCCCTCGTCCGGAAATCCACCTGAGGTGTGCACGGAACCGGCAACCACTTCACCCAAACCGCGGACTGTTGGCGTGTCCATCACGTCGCCGCCCATGACTTGAGTGTTCACGCCGGCACCACGTAGAGCTTTGATCAAGGCCGGGAAGTCTGGCTCCCAAGCCCAGGTCACGATGACATCGGGGGCCGGATCGGCAGCTTTAATCTTGGTGACGATCGCGGAAAAGTCAGGCTGGTTTAGAGTGTAAAGCGATTCACCCAGCACCTTGCCACCGAGCGCTTCAAAGGCTTTGCCGAAATATTCTGGTCCACCGTTGGTGTAGGCACTGTCCGGTGACTTCACGAGCCAGGCTTGCTTAAAGCCTTCATCACGCGCATAGGCGGCCAAGACAGCGCCCTGCTGATTGTCGGCAGGATAACTGCCAAACACATGCGGTCCAACCTGTGTAAGCACGGGTGCGGTGCCCGCAAATGTCATTGTGGGGACGCCATCGGCAGCCGTGATTTGCGCAGCTGCAATCGTCGGGTCCGCATCGGCAGAAGAGACGATAAATTTCGCGCCCTCATCCAGCATCTCCTGAACCACCTTCACGCCTTCGGCAATGTCTGAACGTGTGTCTTTGACGATTGTGCGCACTTTCAGTTTGCCGTTCAGTCCGCCTTTTGCATTCATTTCGTCAATGCAGAACTGAAAGCCCGCATAGGCTGGGCCGTCATAAGGTGCCAGATAGCCCGACTGTGCGGACATTACGCCGATGACATAGTCTTCGGCAGCAGCGGCAGCTGAAAGCGCAACGGCGCCCACTGCGGCAAGCAACATTGTTTTGAGTTTCATATCTTCACTCCTTCCATTGGTTCATTGGGTTCTGGATTATTCAACTTTGCTTCTGCCGCGGTGCGGCCACGGCCGATATAGGCTTCGATCACCGCTGGGTCTGCTCGGATCTCCTCTGGCGTCCCTTGAGCAATCACTTGACCACGGTTCATCACCACGATCCAGTTGGAGAGCCGGTTCACGAAGCGCAGATCGTGGTCAATCAGCAAAATGCCGAGGCCCCGGGCATCGCCGGCACGCTGAAGACGATCTGCCAGATCATCGGTTTCTGCCGGATTCATGCCGGCGGCTGGTTCATCGAGCATGAGGATGGACGGATCTTGTGCAAACGAGCGGGCGACTTCCAACCGTTTGCGCGCGCCATAGGGCAGGGCATCCGCCGTTGTTCCAGCCAAACTCCCGAGCTCAAAGTCACCCAGTTCCCGGATTGTCACTGCTTCGGAGTAACGCCGGGAATGACCCTTGGCCAAAGCACCGACGAGCACATTCTCATAGGCTGTGAGACCAGGAAACAGTCTAAGGTTTTGAAATGATCGCGAGACGCCATACCGGGACACAGCCTCGCGTGCAATCTTCGTGAGATCGTCGTTGGCGTAAACAGCCTTTCCAGCTTCGGCGTCATACTGGCGTGAGAGAAGGTTCACGAGGGTTGATTTCCCGGCGCCGTTTGGGCCGATCAGCCCTGTGATGCGCCCCGTCGGTACTGAAAAGCTCGCATCTGAGACAGCCCTCACGCCTGCAAAGCTCTTGGATAGGTTCTCGATAGTGAGCTCTGCTTGGGCAGCGCGTTCGGGCACCGCCGCTGGTTGGGTCGCGGTGCCTATCGCGCGCAGAAACCGCCAATCCGCGCTGGG
>JBCDIP010000546.1:0-3004 GCA_038748855.1 Pseudomonadota bacterium | reverse complement strand
GACCAGATCGTCACCGATCTGGGCTTCAAGGAATACACGGCGGCCCACGGCTCCACTTTCAACATGGTGCTCTTCACTCTGTCCCTAATGATCGGCACAGCTGGCCTGCCGCACGTGATCATGCGCTTCTTTACGGTGCCTAAGGTCTCCGACGCCCGCTGGTCTGCTGGCTGGACACTGGTGTTTATCGCCCTTCTCTATCTGACGGCTCCTGCCGTGGGTGCGATGGCTCGGTTGAACATCTCTGAGCTTATGTGGCCAAACGGCACTGCCGGTGAGGCTGTAACGATCCAGCAGATCGACAACGCTCCAGAATATGCCTGGATGGCGACATGGAAGAAGACCGGCCTTCTAGACTGGGAAGACAAGAATGGCGACGGCAAGATCCAGTACTACAACGATGCCAACGCCGAACTTCAGGCCAAGGCCGAAGAAAAGGGCTGGAAAGGCAACGAACTGACCAAGTTCAACCGTGACATCCTGGTGTTGGCCAATCCTGAGATCGCAAGTCTTCCGGGCTGGGTGATCGGGCTCGTGGCAGCGGGCGGTCTAGCGGCGGCACTTTCTACAGCGGCTGGTTTGCTTTTGGCCATATCGTCTGCGATCAGTCATGATTTGCTCAAAGGCCAGCTGACACCCAACATGTCGGAAAGATCGGAGTTGCTCGCAGCGAGGCTGTCCATGGCCGCGGCAATTGTGGTGGCCGTCTTACTTGGGCTCAATCCGCCTGGGTTCGCCGCGCAAACTGTGGCCCTGGCCTTTGGTCTGGCGGCGGCCTCCATATTCCCAGCCTTGATGATGGGTATCTTCTCAACGCGCATCAACAATACCGGCGCGGTGGCAGGCATGCTCGCAGGCTTGGTGGTCACCCTCCTGTACATCTTCCTGCACAAAGGCTGGTTCTTCATTCCGGACACCAATTCGTTCTCGGATGCAGATCCACTCCTAGGTCCGATCAAATCAACCTCGTTTGGTGCGATCGGTGCTGCGGTGAACTTTGCGGTGGCTTATCTCGTCACCAGCATGACCAAAGAAATCCCGCAGGAGATCAGAGAATTGGTGGAAAGCGTTCGTGTGCCGCGCGGTGCCGGCGCTGCCGCGGCGGGCCACTAGCATCACAAGCTGCTGCCTTATGGCAGTGCCTTTAGTGCACGACCATCAGCCCCGCCGGCACGTTGTCTGCCGGCGGGGCGTTCTCGTAATTAAGGCAAACTAAATGGCGCTAAACGACCCAACCCGTCAGTTTCTAGCTTCCGTTTATCCCTATGACGGTCTGTCTGAGGCCGACCTTCAGGCGCTGGCGTCTGAATGCTCTCTTGACGAACTGTCTGCAGGTGAGACGATATTCGCTGTCGGCGATACGGTAGAGAATATCTACATCATCGTAGCGGGAGAGGTTGAGATTAGGGATGAGGCTGATGTGCAGCTCTCACTTCTTGGGTCTCGCAACTCTTTCGGTGAGCGGGCTCTCACACGGGATGGAATAGCAACCCGCATCGCAATCGCAACAACCGATGCCTCACTGATCGTTATGCCATCAGCGTCTCTGTTTGCGCTTATCGATAACCATACACAGATTGCACGCTTCTTTGATCGCCGTCATCCACCGCGTCCGCAAACACAGGATTTGACCACTCTCGCTGTCGATCAGCTGATGAGCTCTAATCCAGTCATCTGTGCGCCGGATCTCTCTATCAACCAGGCGGCAGCTATTATGCAGGACCGGAAGATATCTTCGATCTGCGTGGTCGACGATGGCGCTTTGAAAGGGATTGTAACTGTGCGGGATATGAGTGAGCGGGTTGTCGCCTCGAGCATGCCGTTGGATGATCCCGTCTCTGTTATCATGACGCCCAACCCAGTGACTCTTGAAGCCTCAGCGCTTGGAATGGATGTGCTGCACATGATGATGGAGCGCGGCATTGGGCACGTTCCAATCACTCAGGAAGACAAGCTGGTTGGCATCGTCAGCCAAACCGATCTCACCCGGGCTCAAGCCATATCGTCTGCAGATCTTGTACGGCAGATCGCGAAGGCGGGGGACATTCCTGCCATGGCTCACATCACATCGAAGATACCGCAGTTGTTGGTACAGCTCGTGGCGGCGGGAAATCGGCACGAGGTTGTAACCAGGCTGATTACGGACATTGCCGACACCGCAACGCGCAAACTGCTTGCCTGGGCCGAGACAGAACTGGGTCCGCCGCCAGTGGCTTATCTGTGGTTGGCATGCGGCTCTCAAGGGCGTCAGGAGCAGACCGGCGTGTCTGATCAAGACAACTGTCTGATCTTGTCTGATGCTGTGGCCGACGACCAAATGGGCTATTTTGAAAAGCTCGCGAGATATGTGAGCGACGGGCTGGATGCCTGTGGATACTACTATTGCCCTGGCGACATGATGGCGACCAATCCTCGTTGGTGTCAGCCGCTCAGCGTATGGCGCAGTTACTTTGAGAGATGGATATCCAAACCAAATCCGGAAGCGCAAATGTTGGCCTCGGTGATGTTTGACCTCAGAGCCATTGGCGGTGACGAGAGCTTGTTTGCTGATCTGCAGCAAGCCACGCTTGATGCTGCGTCCAAAAATTCAATTTTCACGGCGCACATGATCGCCAACTCGTTGAAGCATCAACCACCTCTGGGCCTTCTCAGGGGGCTTGCAACCATTCGCTCCGGCGAGCATCGCGATCGGCTTGATCTGAAACTGAATGGCGTTGTTCCGGTTGTTGATTTGGGCCGCATTTATGCGCTGCGAGGGTGTTTGAGACCCGTCAACACAAGGGCTCGACTTTCCGCTGCGCAGGCCGGCCGTCTTCTTTCAAAATCAGGCGGGGCCGATCTGTTGGATGCCTATGACCTCATCGCCACCATGCGGCTTGAACATCAGGCAGCGCTGGTCAAAGCGGGCAGAAAGCCAGATAATTTCTTGGACCCTTCTGAACTTTCAGATTTTGAGCGTAGCCATCTGCGCGACGCATTTGTGGTCATCAAAACCATGCAATCG
>JBCDIP010000545.1:0-3006 GCA_038748855.1 Pseudomonadota bacterium | reverse complement strand
CGGGCATTTGCCATCAGGTGAACCTTGAGTATCTGGCACGCACGGTGTGGACGAAGAAGGAAAAGCGTAACGGCAAGACCGTTGAAGTGGCTTTCCCTGATACCCTTGTGGGCACCGACAGCCACACCACCATGGTCAATGGCCTTTCGGTTCTCGGCTGGGGCGTTGGCGGGATCGAGGCCGAGGCGGCCATGCTGGGTCAGCCCGTCTCCATGTTGATCCCTGAAGTGATTGGCTTTCGGCTTGACGGCAAGCTGCGCGAAGGGGTGACCGCGACCGATCTGGTTTTGGTGGTCGTGGAGATGCTGCGCCAGCGCGGCGTTGTCGGCAAGTTTGTGGAGTTCTTCGGTCCGGGTCTCGACCGTCTGTCGCTGGAAGACCAGGCCACCATCGCCAACATGGCGCCGGAATATGGCGCCACGTGCGGCTTCTTCCCTGTGGACCGCGACACTCTCGAATATATGAATGCGACGGGCCGTCCCAAAGCTACGATCGATCTCGTTGAGAAATATGCCAGAACGCAAGGCATGTTCCGGACCAGAGCAACACCAGACCCTGTGTTCACCGACACATTGCATCTTGATCTTGGTGACGTTGTTCCGTCTCTCGCCGGTCCTAAGCGGCCGCAGGACCGTGTGGCTCTGGACGCCGCTGCGCAGTCGTTCGGCAAGGTCATGAAGAGTGAATTCAAAAAGGCGACAGATGATGCCAAGCGCTATCCCGTGGAGGGCGCCAATTATGATTTGGGCCACGGGGATGTGGTGATCGCCGCGATCACCTCGTGTACCAACACATCCAACCCCTCGGTCATGCTGGGCGCAGGGCTTTTGGCGCGCAACGCGGTGGAAAGAGGACTTCAGGTTAAGCCTTGGGTGAAAACATCCCTGGCGCCAGGTTCTCAGGTTGTGACCGACTATCTGATCAAGGCTGGTTTGCAGAAGCCTCTCAACAAACTGGGCTTTGACCTGGTGGGGTATGGCTGTACGAGCTGTATCGGCAACTCCGGCCCGCTGGCCGGACCCGTATCTGAAACCATTCATGCCAATGACTTGGTGGCTTGCTCGGTGCTTTCGGGAAACCGGAACTTTGAAGGCCGGGTCAACCCGGATGTGAAGGCCAACTATCTGGCCTCGCCGCCGCTGGTCGTTGCCTATGCATTGGCCGGCAACATGAACATTGATCTGACCAAAGATCCTCTGGGTACGGATAAGAAGGGAAATTCCGTCTACCTTAAGGATATCTGGCCGAACTCCAAAGAGATCGCTGAGGTCGTGCATTCGAGCGTTACACGCAAGATGTTCCGCGACCGCTATGCCGATGTGTTCAAAGGCGATGCGGCTTGGCGCAAGATCAAGGTTGAGGGTGGGCTCACCTATGACTGGCAGCCCGAAAGCACCTATGTGCGCAACCCCCCTTATTTTGAAGACATGTCCATGGAGCCCGATCCGGTCAGCGATGTGAAAGATGCGCGCATCTTGGCGATCTTGGGTGATTCCATCACGACCGACCACATTTCTCCAGCCGGGGCCATCAAACAGGAAGGCCCTGCCGGATACTACCTGCGGGACCACCAGATCAGGCCGTTGGAGTTCAACTCCTATGGTTCGCGCCGCGGCAACCACGAGGTGATGATGCGCGGCACCTTTGCGAACATCCGCATCAAGAACCAAATGGTGCCTGGCGTGGAAGGGGGCGTGACGGTGCATCACCCGTCGGGAGAGCAAATGTCCATTTACGACGCGGCCATGCGCTACAAGGATGATGGCGTACCCCTGGTGGTGTTCGGCGGCAAGGAATACGGCACCGGGTCCTCACGTGACTGGGCTGCAAAAGGCACCAGATTGCTTGGCGTCAAGGCGGTGATCACGGAATCCTTTGAGCGTATCCACCGGTCCAACCTGATCGGCATGGGCGTATTGCCTCTGCAGTTCCAAGATAACCAAACGTGGAAGAAGCTGAAATTGACCGGTGAGGAGCAGGTCAGCTTGTCGGGTCTGGAGGCTGGAATGGCGCCCGGCATGGAGGTTCAGGCCAAGATTACCTACACCGATGGTAAATCAAAGGTTCTCAAACTGCTCTGCAGAATTGATACCCTGGACGAGCTTGAATACTACAAAAATGGCGGAATCCTGCACTATGTGCTCCGCAATTTGGCTCAAGCTGCCTAGAACTCGGGTGGAGTGAGGGCGCCGCTCTCACTCCATCGTTACTCGCTAGTGAGCGCCAAGACGCCTATTTAAAGCTCCATGAGACGTTTTGCTGCCATATCCAAAACCGCTGCAGCGCTCGCGCTTGCGGCATGCGCCTGGGCGGGCACGCCTGCTCTGGCACAGAGTGCCGACAGCGCACGCGTGGCTGTTGTGGAGTTGTTCACGAGCCAGGGGTGCAGTTCGTGTCCTCCGGCCGATCGCATCTTGGGCGAAATCGCCACCGAACCCAATGTTCTGGCCCTGTCGCTGAACGTGGACTATTGGGACTATCTGGGCTGGAAAGACACGCTGGGCTCGCCTGAGCATTCCAGGCGCCAGCGCGACTACGCGATCCGCCGCGGCGATGGCCGGGTCTACACGCCGCAAATGGTCGTGTCCGGTCAGAATCATGTGGTGGGCAGTTACAAGGGACGGGTCCAATCAGAGATCCAATCCGTTCTGGCCAAACCGGAAAGCGCATTCGTGCCGGTTTCAGTGACCACGCGCAATCAGGAAGTGACGATCGATATCGGCGAGGCAGGCCGGGACGTGGCCGCCAAAGACGCAACCATTTGGTTGATGCTGGTAAGCCGTGAGGTTTCGCAGAAGATCAAGCGTGGGGAAAACCGCGGCCGGGAGATCGTCTACCACAATGTGGTGCGCAAGATGATGCCCGTCGGTATGTGGCACGGCAAGCCGATGACGCTTTCGCTGCCCAAGACCAGCCTGATGGTCGATGGTGTGAAAGACTGCGTGGCCGTCTTGCAAGTGGACGGCACCGGCCCGATCATTGGGGCGAGCATGTTGAAGAATAAGG
>JBCDIP010000544.1:0-3016 GCA_038748855.1 Pseudomonadota bacterium | reverse complement strand
CCTGTCCAAAGCCGATGTGCTCTCGCAGTACAACGCGGTGGTGGGCGTAGCGGATGTAAGCCTGGAAGTGCAGCGCGGTGAGATCTTCTGTGTCATGGGCCTTTCGGGCAGTGGTAAGTCCACTCTGGTACGCCACTTCAATCGGCTGCTTGAACCCACCGCGGGCAAAATTCTGATTGAGGGCACCGACGTGATGGCCCTCGGTCCATCTGATCTGATGAGCTTCCGAAACCGCAAGATCGGCATGGTGTTCCAGAATTTCGCCCTGCTGCCTCACCGCTCGGTGCTGGACAATGTGGCCATGCCCTTGGAGATCCGGCAGATCAACAAGAATGACCGCCTGAGCCAGGCTGGCAAGATCCTTGAAATTGTTGAGCTCAGCGCCTGGGGCAACAAGTTCGCCCACGAACTTTCTGGCGGCATGCAGCAGCGCGTCGGCCTTGCGCGCGCGCTTGCGGCGGACCCAAACGTTCTCCTCATGGACGAACCCTTCAGCGCGCTCGATCCTCTCATTCGGCGCCAACTGCAGGACGAGTTCATCAATCTTTCCAAAATTCTGAAAAAGACCACCATCTTTATCACCCACGATCTGGATGAAGCTGTGCGCGTGGGCCATCGCATCGCCATCATGCGTGACGGGCGCGTGGTGCAGATCGGCACGGCGGAAGACATTGTCATGCACCCTGCCGATGACTATGTCGCGGAGTTTGTGGCCGGCATTTCCCGGCTCAAGGTGGTGCGGGCACACGCGGTCATGCAACCGCTTGGGAAAGCTACGGCAGGCGGCAAGAAAATTCCAAAATCGGCGCCGCGCGTGAACGAGAGCGAAGCGCTCAGCACACTCATCCATCTGGCGATCGACAATGAGGCACCGATCATCGTCGAGGATGGCGGCACCGATGTGGGGGTGATCACCCGTGCCGACATTTTGCGCACGGTGATTGAGGGGACAGAGATGTGATGAACGAAACAGCTCCAAATCCGCTCCTGCAAACTGATCCGGACAAAATCGCCGCTCTGGAGGCCCAGCGCCGCGAGGAGGTTGCCGAGTTCGTCCGCACTCATCCAGACTACTATGCCGACGAGTTCAAGAGGATCGGCGGCTCGCCCAAGTTCACGGCCACGTTCAATAAGTTTGCCGGTCTGTTCGGGCCCATCTGGTTCGGCGCCAGGAGTTTGTGGAAGTGGGCGCTGGTTTTCTTGATCGTCGAAACCTTCGCGTTCGTGCAGATGGCCCGCGGTCTCTTTGGTGATCTTGCGGCTGATGCGCTGGCCCGCATTTCGTCCATCGAAGGCACTCTGGCTCTGCGCAAACAGCAGTTGCAATCGGCCATCGACAGCGGCTCCGACAAGGTGGATGTGTATCAGCGCGCCGTGGACGGCCTTGAAAAGGCCATTGGCGGCTACCGCCTGGAAGCCCAGCAAATGGAAGAGCAAGGGATCTGGATCTTCCTGACCGGCCTTGTGGTTCTGGTGCTGGCCAAAGCGGTTCAATCGGTCATGGCCAACACGGTTTTAGAGGCTCGGTTCTCTGACTGGCTTTCCGATCGCAGCCTGCCGTCCGGACTGCCAATGCCCCATATCATCCTGAGCGCGGTCTTTGCGATCCTCATCGTGACGGCCGCCATGGTGCATTACAGCTTCCCCGGCGCCTTCCCGCTGCTCACCGAGTTTCCAACAGACCGCGACATTCGCCTGACGGGTGTTCGCTGGGTGGAGGAGTTCATTGCCTGGTTGGTGCGCAACACGGAACTGTTCTTTGAGGGCATTACGGTCGGCATTCGGGCCATCCTGGATGCGCTAGAACTGTTGTTCGTGAAGACCCCTTGGATGGTGATTGCGAGCTTCATTGTGCTGCTCACCTGGCTTTCGGCCGGCAATCGCACGGCGATCTATTCGGCCGCTTTCTTAGGGTATATGGGTCTGCTCGGCTTCTGGGAGAAAGCCATGACGACCCTGGCGCTCTTAGGCACGGCAGCGTGTCTTTCCATCGCCATCGGCATTCCGCTCGGCATGTTCTGTGCCCGCCGGCCGCGGCTGTACTCCTTCATTCAGCCGATCATGGATTTCATGCAGACCATGCCGGCCTTCGTCTTTATGGTGCCCGTGATCGCCTTCTTTGGCGTGGGCAAGCCGGCGGCTGTGATCGTCACCATGATCTTTGGCGGAACGCCTGTGGTGCGCCTCACGGTGCTGGGCTTGCGCGGTGTGCCGGAGAGCGTGCGCGAAGCGGCGATCTCGTTCGGGGCCAGCAAATGGTATCTGCTCACCCGGGTGGACCTGCCGCTTGCCAGTCCGTCCATCCGCGCAGGGATAAACCAGACCATCATGCTTTCTCTAGCGATGGTCGTGGTGGCTTCGCTCATCGGGGCGAAGGGTCTGGGCGAGGATGTTCTGGAAGCTCTGCAGTACGCCAATGTGGGCCAAGGTATTCTGGCCGGCTTTGCAATCTTGTTCTGCGCCATGATCCTGGACCGGATCGTGCAGGGTGAGCGGAAGTAGGCTTTCCCCCGCGCCCTTGCGAAGGCGAGGGCCCATAGCTCGATCCATCGCTTTGCTCAGAAGGTTCCTGCTTTCGCAGGAACGCGGACCACACAAGACCGCTCCCCTGCAAAAGCAGGGGTCCATAGCTCATACCGACCGTTTCGCTAAGAAGGCCCTCGCGTTCGCAAGGGCGCGGGAACATTCAATAAATCAGCGTAGACATCGCATAATTGCCGCTGAGATAGATCCACACCAACGCAGCAAGTCCGCCGAAGGCGGCCGACGTTGAGCCGGCGAAGAACGGCAACAATAGCCCGATCGCCAGCATCTCAATCAAGATGACAAGATGGACCAGATAGAGCTCTTTTGAGCGGTAGTGCCAGAACTCCAGCCCTTTCCCGCTCGGGCCCCACTCGTAGCATTTCGCACCCTGGATGGTTTCGCTGCACGCCACGCCCCCGCTCGCCTGATAGAGCTCAAACAGCCACAGCAGCATGACAGCCAATATGACGGCCTGTAGGCAAATCTCTGG
>JBCDIP010000543.1:0-3021 GCA_038748855.1 Pseudomonadota bacterium | reverse complement strand
ATCACCCGGGCCGACCAGATCAAAGACGAATGGCTGAGCTTGCAAAAGTCAGGCTGGGTTACGCCCTACCAGTCCTTTGACTGGGTCAACACCTGGCAGAACGAGATCAGCACGCTCACTAAAGAGGATGTGCGCATCGTCACCGTGCGCGACGAGACAGGCGTGCTCCAAGCCATCTTTCCCCTGGTGGTGCAAACCTCTTGGGGCACGCGGGTGCTGCGCTGGATCAGCGACAGCCAGATCAATTACGGCATGCCGGTCATGAGCCAGGCCTTTGCCGCCTCCATCGCCCATGATTGCAAATGGCTGCTGGCCGAACTCATGAGCCAGCTGGACCGTGTGGACGCCGTGCACCTGGACAAGCAGCCGGCCACCTGGAACGGTAAGCCCAATCCCCTTGACGGTCTCTTCACGGATGTGGGCGCCAACAGCACCTATCTGTTCGACCTGGAGCCGGACTTCGATGAGCTCTACCGCGGGAAACGCTCCAAATCGACCCGCAGGAACAACAAGCGCCGCGACGCCAAGCTGGAACGGCTGGGCCCTCTGGTCTTTGGTCTGCCTTCAAGTCCAGATGAAACCGAGTACGTGATCAACACCCTCTTCAGGTTCGTGGAAACGCGTCTGGCCGGAAAGGGCATCAAAGATCCCTATGGTGAAACCGGTCTTACGTTTTACCAGGCCCTCGCCCGCCTGCCGAAAGACGCCGATCTGCAGCTGAGCCCCTACTATCTCAGCTCAGATGGCGAAATCGTCTCAGTGATGATGGGCAGCGAATTTCAGGGCGTGTTCTCCGGACTTGTGTGCTCGATCACCGACGGCCCGCAAAAGGAATTCTCCCCCGGTGATGCTGCCTTGCGCCGGACTATTGAGGCCTGCTGCGAGAAAGGGCTGGAGAAGTTCGATTTCTCCGCCGGCCATTCCGACTACAAGATGCATTGGGCTGAAGAGGTCATCCCCCTCCACGACACCGTTCATGCGGTAACCGGGGCCGGCTATAAATATGTGGCGATTGCCCGTCCGGGCCTCAGCACCAAGCGTCTCATCAAGCGGTCCGATTGGCTGTGGCGCACCATCAAGCAAGCCCGCAAGCTGGGCGCTCCGGCCAAATCAACCTCCAAGAAAGCCGGTTAACGCCAAGATCAGGCCACGTAGGCGTGGCGCTGGGGTGCGTGGGCCAGCACAAAGCACACATCCTTCGACATGGCAGACTTCATGGTCTCCGCAAACTGAGCGGCCACACCGTCATGGGCCTCAGCCGGGGTCACCAGCAAGGCCATATCGGTCTTCTCGGCAATGGAGAGCGCCCAGGGGTTCGACGTGAGATTGGCCGCACTCATAATCACCACATCATAAGCATGGGAGAGCGCCGCCAAGGTCACGTCGATCCGGTTACCGGCCGCAAGCTCCCGGGCTTCAGATGAGTTTGCGCCGCTGGTCATCACATGGGTGGACGATGCCCCATCGCGCACGATGCAGTCTGAGAAGGCAGAGCTGCCACGCAGGAACTCCGACAGGCCGGGCCCGTCGTGAACGCCGAACGCAGCCGTCAGTTCCCGCCCGCTCATGGTGGCATCCACCACAATAGTCTTCAGCCCGAACGTGGAGAAGGCCCGCGCCAGGCTGGCAGACATGATGACACCGGCCGTCGGCTCATGCGTTGGCGCCACGAACAGGCGAATGTTGGAGAGATCACCCAGACGCTCCGCAATCGACCGCGCCGCCAGGAACACCGATGAGGAGAAGGGCGAGGAAGGATCCACGATCACCTGATAGGGCAAGCCTTCCAGATCGTTCGACATGTCGGCGATGTTGGCCAGGATCGGAGCAGCTTCCTGAGAGGGAGCCGGCACAGGTTGAGGAGCAGGTGACGGTTCCGGAACCACGCTCACCGGGGCTTGCGGCACAGGCTGGGGGACAGTCTGGGGGACAGGCGCAACCGGCGGAGCGGCCACAACCTCAGGGACCGGCGGCTGAGGCGCGGGTGCACCCATCACGCTCTGGTCCACAGCAAACGGATTGGCGGGCGCGCGGGCCGGTGCAGCAGGAGCCGGCGGCGGTGTGGGGGCCGGCGGAGGGCTCCAGGCCGGGTTCGGCATTTCAGCTTGAGGCGCAGCCTGCGGCGGAGGCGCGTATGCGGGCGGCACAGCATGCTGCGGCGGCGCAGGATAGGCCGGAGCCACAGGCGCCTGCGGCGCATAGGCCGGATGTTGGTGGGCGTAGGTGTGCGGTGCATGGGGCGCAGAATGTGCAGCTGCATGATGTGGTGCCGCAGGCCCAGCTGTTTTCATGGCGCCCTTCAGCTTGGCAAAAAGACCGCCGCGCGCAGGGGCCGGAGGCTGTGGCTGGGGCGACGGAGATGGAGCCTGAGGCTGCGGGCCGGTGGGATGTCCGCCATGGCCACGCGCCGAAGCGGAGCTTGATCCCCCGACATTGATCGCTTCCACCAAAAAGGCAGCCAGCAGGGCAATGGCAATAGCCCCGCCCGTGGCGATCATCAGGATCGGCCCGCGCTTCGGAAAGGACGGCTGTGAGGGAACGGCCGCCCGGGAGATGATGCGGGCACGGGCAGGCTGAGCGTAAATGTCTTGGCGGGCGCTGGCATCACTTAAGCGCTTGAGCAGAGCTTCGAGCTGTTCGCGGTTGGCCTTGGCCTCGCGCTCCAGGGCCCGCAGCTTCACCTCATCCTGCTTGTTGACCGAAGCGGTGGTTTTCAGCTCGTTCATGCTGGCACGCAAGGACGCTTCGCGCGCGGCCGCCACCTTGGCCTGCTGCTCCAGCCCTTCAACAATCTTCAGCGCTTCCACCCTTATCTCGCGGCGCACATCGTTGATTTCCTGGCGCACGGACAAGATCCGCGGATGGTTGGAAAGATAAGTGGTGCTGAGGTCGGCCAGCCGCCGGGTCAGTGCGATTTCCTGCTCGCGCAGCCGCTGAATGAGGTTGGAGGCGGTCACATCGTTTGAGGACGCCACCGTGCCGCGCTCTTTCAACAGCTTACGGATCGATCGCGCCTTGGCT
>JBCDIP010000542.1:0-3039 GCA_038748855.1 Pseudomonadota bacterium | reverse complement strand
CCAAACATTAGGTCAAGCGGCACTACTCTTGCCGGCAGCTTTTGGATGCCAAGTGGTGAGAGAGTGATCCCGTGAACAGTTTCAACGCATCTGCCGTTGCGGGTGACGGCCATTCCGCGTTTGACCCATCCGCCGTCCAGCCGGCCCGGTCGCCCGCGCTGAACCTTGGCGCCGTGCGCGCGCAGCTTTGGGCCGGAAAGACGAAGATTCTTGCAATCGCTTGTCTGTGCGCTCTGCTTGCCGGGCTCTATGGGGTGCTCAATCCTCCAAGCTATCAGGCCTCGGCCCGCATTCTTATTGACCCGCGCGCGGGTCAAACTGCCACCAGTGGTGATGGTCAGGCCAGCAGTTCCTCAGATGCCGCCTTTGTGGAAAGCCAAATCCAAGTGATCACGTCGGATACTGTTTTGGCGGGCGTGGTGGAGGCTGAGAAGCTGGCCTTAGACCCTGAGTTTGGCATCAGTAAGGGCCCTGTGGCCGCCGCGCTTGGAGCAAGCGCAGACCAATCGGGCACTCCGGAGCAGCGGGCCTTGGAGGCGTTGGCTAAGGCGCTGACCGTCAGCCGCGTTCCGGGAAGCTTTGTGGTTGATGTGAGCGCAACGACGCGGACGGCACAAAAATCGGCCCGCATAGCTCAGGCTGTTGCAGACACATATGTGCGCACCGAACGGGAAGCCAAAGCCTCAGAAGCGGGCAATGCGACGTCTCAGCTGAGCCAGCGCCTGGACGAGCTCCGAGATGATTTGAAAGCCGCCGAAGATGCGGTTGAGAAATACAAATCCGAGAACCGTTTGGATGATCCAGCGGGCCGTTTGATCAACGACCAACAACTCTCACAGCTGAGCACCGAACTGATCGCAGCCCGTGCCCGCGCTGCCCAATCGCGGACCAAGTTCGAGCAGATTGAGCGCTTCCAGCGCGCAGGAACCAGCCTCGACACGCTGGCTGACGCTATCCAATCTGAGATCATAACGCAGCTGCGTGTCCGGTTGGCCTCTCTAAGGGCCCAGATGGTTGCCCGCCAAGCGATCCTGCATCCGGACAATCCAGAGCTGAAGCAAATGCGTGACCAAGCCGCCTCGTTGGGGCGGCAGATCAACGTTGAGTTGGAGCGCATCGCGAGCTCCGCGAAGGCTGAAGCGGTGCGCTTGCAGACCAACGTGCTGGAACTTGAACGCGAGCTGGAAAAGCGTTCCGGCGACAATGCACGGGTTCAAAAGTCTCGCTCCAGTCTGAGGGCATTGGAACGGGTCGTAGAAGCCAAAAGAACGCTCTACGAAGCTTTCCTTGCAAAAACCCGGCAGCTGAGTGGGCAAAATGCAAATGACGCAGCCACAATCCGGATCGTCTCTGCGGCCAGTGCGCCTGCCACTCCCGATGGCCTGCCCTTACCGGCGCTTGCTCTTCTGGGATTTGGCGCGGGTCTGGTTGTGGGGGCAGGGTATGTACTGGCGCGCCCGGCGGTCTCGTTCAGCTTTCCGGCGCCCAACCATAAGGCGCCGGCTGAGACAGAAAGTCCGCCTCAGCCCACACCCTCCACCGGAGGAATTGCTGAGCGGATGAACGCCCATGGGGCGAGGCATTATCCGGCCGCACCACCGGTTGCTCCTCAACCGGCGGCTTCTCCACCTCCTGTGGCCGCTCCAGTTCCGGCTCAGCCGGCCACGGCAGAGGTCTCTCTGCCTGTATTGGCAACGGTGTCAAGCCTCACTGACCCAAGCGGTCTATACCCGTTTGTCACCAGCGATCCGATTTCACTGGCCAGCGCGGGTGTCGGGCAGCTCAACAGGCATCTGCGCACCACACGTCGCCGCGGGTTGGCGCAGATGGTGCTCGTTGGTTCGTGTGGAGCGGTTGAAGCGCGGCCGGGAATTGCCATGAACCTTGCCCTCATCGCCGCCACAAGCGGCGACAGGGTTCTGCTGATTGATGCAGACTTTTCCGGTCGGGCGCTCTCGACCACCCTGGCCAGCACAGCGGTTTTGGGGTTGGGCGAGATTGCAGGGGGTATCGTTACGCCTGGTGACGTGATGATCAAACATCCGAACCTCACGGTTGCTTTCTTGCCTGCCGCCGAACAGTGCCATGGAGCAGAGCCGGCATTGAGTGAGCATGCAGTGCGCGAGCACGTGATCGGTGGGGTCAGCGGCTTTGATCTGATCGTTTTCGATGGGGGCGAGCTTGCTGAAAGGGCTTCAACGTCCGCACTGGGCGCGATTGCACACGACATCGTAGTGGTTACACACCAAAACCATGCGGCCCACCCTGCGCTCCAGTTAACCCTGGACATCCTTGGCCTGAACCGTTCCAAGGTGCGCGGCACTTTGTCGGTGGTTTGATTGCAGAAGTACCGCTGGGCGGGCTGGCCTTAGGGCATTGTGTCTGATATGAGACCGCGTTTGCACAAGCTGGCAACCATACAAACCCGCCAGACTTGAGACTTTTGTCAAATCATGTGCGGCGTGGGATGAGCACCAAAAAAGCGAGAACGTCCATTGTTTTGCCGAGCGAGACTTTGGCATGCGCGTGCGATGCATTGCTCGTCTTGAGAATAAGAACTCGCAGTTAGGGCGTATCATCATGTTCATCGTTTCAGAGATTTCACCACAGTTCGGCAATGATTTGGATGTTGCCGAGCAGATGATCCTTGAATCCAAAATGGCCGGCGCCAATGCCGCGAAGCTTCAGCTTTACCCTGCGGAGATGTTCTCGCCCGAGCCGGTGGATCCTTACGTGAAATCGAGGGAGCTCTCGTTTGACGATTTCAAGCGCTTAAAGACCTACGGCGATCAGGTCGGACTGCCGGTGTTTGCCACTGCGTTTGACGATGAGCGTCTTGAATGGTGTCTTGAGCTGGACCAGGCCTATTATAAAATTGCCGCGCGGCAGCACAAAGAGAACCCAGAGCTGGTCGACAAAGTCACTTCCATGGGCAAGAAGGTGTTCGTGTCGATCCCGCATGACTATGATGTGTCATCTGTGGAGGTGCGCGAGGGCTGTATCTATCTCCACTGTATCGTTCAGTACCCGACCTTGCTG
>JBCDIP010000541.1:0-3054 GCA_038748855.1 Pseudomonadota bacterium | reverse complement strand
TGCGGAACCAGGTCATCTGTCGCTTCACATAGCGCCTGGTTTGCGTTTTCGCCAACACGGATGCGTCGTCCAATGCGAGCTCACCGGCCAGATGCCGGGAAAGCTCGCTCACACCGATGGCCTTCATAACCGGCAAATCCGGATCTAACCCCAGCTCTAACAGCGTCTTTACCTCTTCAAGTGCGCCGGCGGCCAGCATCTCATCAAACCGCGCCTCGCACCGCGCATACGCCAGCGCCCGGTCCGGCATGAGAAAGGCGCGCGCCACATGCGCACCGGCCAGGAGCGGTGCGGTGCGCTCCGCCTGCCAGTCTTCCAAAGGTCGACCGGTGGCTTCGAACACCTCAAGCGCACGGATCAAGCGATGCTGGTCAAGCCCTTGGCCCTGACCGTCCGGCAGGCGGCGCTGCAGACCGTCCAGTCCCTCTTCGGCAGACCAAGCCGCCACCCGGTCGCGCACCTCCTGCGGCACGTCAGGCACTGGCGCAAGTCCCTCTTCCAAGGCTTTGAAATAAAGCCCTGTTCCGCCCGCAACCACCGGACACTGATTTGCCGCCCACGACGCGTCCAGCACCGGGCCCACGTCTTCAAGCCAGCGGCCAACTGAATAGCGCTCAGAAGCCTCAACGTGTCCAAACAGCTTGTGGGGCAAGCGCGCCTCTTCTGCGTCAGTCGGGCGAGCACTCAGTATGCGCAGCGCACCATAAACCTGAAGCGCATCGGCATTGATGATGACGCCATTCACGCGCTCTGCCAGCTGAGCGGCAATTGCGGACTTGCCGCTTGCGGTCGGGCCTGCAATAAGCAGAGCGCGCTTGGGTGGTGAACTCAATGCCATGCGCCCTCCTTTAACGCACCTGACCGGTCAAAACACTCCAGAGCTTTGAGCCCCCATGGACACCGTTCTTCTTCTGATTGCAAGCCGCCAGGGACCAGGCGTTCCCAATGAAGCCGTGGACGTAGCTCTCAGTGCGCTCGGCAGTGATCTTCAGGCGACAAGACTTGCCCCGCAGGCGGTCGAGATTGCCCTGCCCGGCCCTATTGGCACACAGGAAGAAGCTGTGCGCGCCGCGTTGGGCGATCAGCCCATAGACGTGGTTCATGTTCCAGCATCCGGACGAGCCAAGAAGCTTCTCATCGCTGATATGGATTCCACCTTTATCCACCAGGAATGCATTGACGAGTTGGGCAAGCTGGCCGGCGCCGGCGACCAGATCGCCGCCATCACGGAGCGCGCCATGCGTGGGGAGTTCAACTTTGAGCAGGCCTTGCGTGAGCGGGTCTCTTTTATGAAAGGTCTCAGCACCGACGCCATTCAGCAAGTCAAAGACAGCCACATCACCTTTACAGATGGCGGACGCGATCTGGTGCAGGGCATGCGCGCGAACGGTGCCCACACGGCGCTGGTTTCAGGCGGCTTCACGCAGTTCACCGCTTTCGTGGCAGAACGCTGCGGTTTTCACGAACATCGGGCCAACCGCCTGATCATTGACGGCGATGTTTTGACCGGCAAGGTGGAGGAGCCCGCACTGGGTCAGGATGCCAAAGTGAGTGCCGTGCACGAGTTCTGCGACCGCCTAAAGATCACGACAGATGAGGTGCTGGCCGTGGGCGACGGAGCCAATGATATCGGCATGCTAAGTATGGCCGGTATGGGCGTGGCCTTTCACGGCAAGCCCGCCGTGCGCGAGGCGGCCTCCGTAAGGCTGGATCATGCGGGATTGGATGGTCTTTTGTGGTTACAGGGATTAGGCGCACCTTAAACTCAGTCACTCGGCGAGCGCCAGAAACTGGGATCAAAGCTGCTGGAAAAACTCATCACGCTCATTATAGCCACTACCCCATCGAAGCCGACCTCGCCAAAGGGCAGCAATAGAACCTCATACTTGGTCATATCACGCCCCTGCCAGCCCAGCGTTTTTACGCACAGATGCGGATGCTCGTTCAAAGTCACATCCATCAGGCGAGCATGAACATCATTGGTATTGACGGCGTCCGGGCCCGGCTTCAGCATGCGCGGCTCACGGCTCATTCCCATAATCGAGGAAACTTCTCCACCGGCGTAGACCAGTTCAAACTCCAGCCTGCCCCGGCGATGGACGCGGTGTATGACCATGAACGGCAGCTTGTCTGCGGTGGCGTCGGCATCGAGCTCACCGAGCAACGGCAATCCGGTCACCTGGCTGCGCTGTTCCCACGTGGTGTAAAACTCACGTGTGGCTGCCCCCTGCAGGACGCAGCTCCCGGTCACCGGGGCCTTCTCGAACAATACATACTGACTGGGCGGTATAAGCTCTGAGTCGCTCTCAGACGCAGCTTCAGCTTTAGCGGCGAACATGGGCCTAATCGGGCCCTCATCGACGGGGTGAGCTTCTAAGGAAATAGAGACGTTTGACACGAGCCACCTTTGATCCAGCAGTGATCGGGTGGCCCGCACAATGGCGTTATATAGTAACAACCGTGTTAACCGGTAAGGTTACCCACCGGTTAACACGTTCACGTTGGAGACTGAGTTCAGCCTTCTTTCTTCTTCAGCCTAACGGCGAGGAATCTCAGGTCACCCTTCACGTTGGAGACGAGCAGGAGCACGGTCTTGCGGCCCTCACTCTCAAGCTCCTTCACCCGGCGCACAACATCTGCGGGCGTAGCAACTTTCTCCTGACCCACTTCCAAGATCACGTTGCCGGCAACGATCCGCTTTTCAGCAGCCATGCTGTCGGGATCCACATCGCTGACCACGACACCGCCTTCAACTTTCTTATCGATCTTGAATTTCTCGCGCAGACTGTCGCTCAGCGCTGTCAGTTTCAGGCCAAGGGCGGTTTCCACCTCATCGACCGATTCTTGCGTGGCATCGGGCTTGGTGAGAGACGCCTGCTGGGTCTCTTCCAGGCGGCCCACGGTCACGCGCAACGTCTTGTTTTCGCCTTTGCGGGATACGAGGACATCGACTTCTTTGCCCACCGGAGTGCGCGCCACCATGCGCGGCAGTTCACGCATTTGCGGCACAGGCTGGCCGTCAAACTCCAAGATCACGTCACCGGATTCGATGCC
>JBCDIP010000540.1:0-3057 GCA_038748855.1 Pseudomonadota bacterium | reverse complement strand
GCGCGTTGCATATCTCCTGAACCAAGTAAGTGGCGCCTGAGTAGCCCATAAACGGCGTTCCTGTGTGGCGGCGGATGATTGCACCGGGGAACGAAGCTGGGATGTACACGGCTTTAGAACCGATTTCGCTCAAGTACATGCGCTCGTTGTAGGATCCAAATACAATGAGCGGCGTGTTCGATTGGAGTGCGGTTCGAACCTCATCATTGTCCGGCTTAACACCGGCACGGCGGGCCATCGAAAAGGTGCAGGGAAGACCCATTTCGGTTTCGAGAAAGTTCCTAACTCCACGTGAATAGGTCTCGTTCGCCACGATCGCAAAGCTTGCGGTGCCGAAGAAATCCTGGGTGACGGAGCGCCAAAGGTCCCACAATGGTTTGATGGTGGTGTGCTTTTCCTTCTCAATGAAGGGTTCAGGGTCAAGCCCTGTTAGCTCGCCAAGCGTTCTCAGGAACTTTGTTGTGGAATGCAGCCCAATGGGCGCCTGCAGGTATGGCCGGTCTAGATTTTCGCAGAGCTGGCGGCCGTACTCGCGGTACATGCACACGTTTACATCGGCATCCACGAGGCGCGCCACATCCGCCAAGTGGCTTCCGAGGGGGAACACCATGTTGATCTGTGCACCAATACCCTCAATGAGCCGCCGGATTTCGCCTAGGTCCGACGCGGTGTTGAAGGTTCCATAGATCGGGCCAATAATGTTGACCTTTGGCGGTTCTCCCTCTTTGCGGGCGCGCGCCTTTGGCATTTTGCCTTTTTTGGCGCCGAACTCTGTCCAGAGCCAATTGATTGCACGATTGGCGCTTTGCCACTGATCCTCATCGATGGTGCGTGGCAGGAAGCGTTTGATGCTTGTGCCCTCCGGCGTTACGCCGCCACCGATCATTTCTGCGATTGATCCGGTCACGACTACTGCCGGGAGGTCAGGGTCGAAGGTCTCCCACGCCCGGCGCATAGCCTCTTCGGTGCCTTTTTGGCCGAGCTCTTCCTCCGCAAGGCCTGTCACGGTGATCGGCAGTTCGTGCGGGGGCAATGCGTCGGTGTAGTGCAGGACCGATGTGACCGGCAGGTTCTCACAACCAACAGGACCATCAATGATCACCTGAAGACCCTTGATGGCCGTGAAGGTATAGACCGAGCCCCAATAACCGCCTGCTCTATCGTGGTCGAGGATCAACATCCTGTTGAGCCCTCCACGACAGTCTTTTTGGGTGCACGGTTCTGCGCAGCAAACTTCTTTTTAAACTGAGGGCGATCTTGTGGGACATCTTCCCAAACTCCGCTCGCATGGCCTTCGCCAACTCCTTCAAAGAACGATTTCATCTCTAAGAAGCGCGATTTGTTACCGATCGCTGCATTGATCACCTGGGCAAGTGATCCCGCGCCAGCAACGCCAAACAGCGGACGGGCTGAAATGAGGTTTGTGAAGTAGAGGCCAGGAATGGACCGCTGCTTGGCCTCTTGCACAACCGGTGTGGTGCCGATAGCCAGATCCGGATCATACGCATTCATGGCGGCAAGATCTTGCTGAAGTGACGCACGGAACTGAACGTCGACACCCTTGGCCTCCAGCCAGGCACAATCCGCTTCGGAATATGGGGTTTTGGGACAAGCAGATCCAATATATTTAACGTCTGCACCGCTCTCCACCAGCAACCGGGCAACCAGTAACTCGGAGCCTTCGTACCCTGAAAGCGTGATCCGCCCCCTAATAGGCATGTTCTCAAGCGCAGCCTTGATTGCGGGCAGCACCGCGTTTTTGGTCTCAGCGACTTTCTTGCGTGCCACGCCGCAGACTTCTCCGATGGCCTCCAGCCATTCTGCCGTGCCCTCCAGACCAACTGGTGCTGATCCGACAATGGGGCGACCGGCCGCTTCGAATTCTCTGAAAGACGCGGTGTAGAATGGGTGGATTGCCGCGACAGCCGCGCAGTCAAGCGCGCTATAGAGCTCGCGCCATTCCCGCGTGGGTACGACCGGACCCGCTGCCAGACCCAAAGGCTTCAAAAGCATATCGATTCCGACAGGATCAGCCGGGAACATCTCACCTACCAGGGTGATTGTCGGGCGTCCACCGACCTCCTCGCGTGGCGCGGTAACCGGTCCGGATTCCGCCTCATCTCGGGCATAAGCCAACATTGCGCCTGCCAGCACATCTTTGGCCTCTGCATGGGTAGGGATACCAAAACCTGGAACGTCGATCCCGATGATCCTCACGCCATTTATGACTTTTGGCAGAAGTCTCAAGGGAACCCCGGAGGCCGTCGGGACGCAGAGATTTGTCACGACAATCGCGTCATAGTGCTCCGGGTCAGCCAGATCGTGGACAGCATCTCGAATGTCTTCGAACAGCTTTCCGGTGACCAGGGTTTCAGAATTGAATGGCACATAACCGACGGTCCGGCGCGCGCCATAGAAATGGGAGGTGAAAGTGAGGCCGTACACGCAACATGCTGAGCCGGAAAGAACAGTTGCAGTTCGCCGCATCCTCAGGCCGACGCGCAATGAGCCGAATGCCGGGCACATGGATTGTGGCTGGTCGTGCGGCCCGGCGGGGTAGTCTTCAGCGTAACGGTCCAGCAGCTCGCTCTGTCCAGCGTCCTTAGCCGCTTTACGCAAGGTTTCGGCACCACCATGGCAGCCACCTGAGGCAGTGGTGTCCTCAGTGCTGTCTGAGGCAGCTGGAACTGCATCTTGCTCGATGGCGTTCCGGTCTAGTCTCTGGTCAAGCCCTTGTGTCATCGACTGCATTACACCTGATCGTAAATCACCTCGAGGGAAGTCCGTTCCACATAGTCGACACCGCACATGTCCTCGAACGTGGCCGGCTCCAACGAGAAGCTTCCACCCACATCTTCGCTCTTGAAGAGGCCCAACAGCTCATCGTGGGTCAGGGGTGTGGGGTGCCGGGGAGGGGCTTCCGCCACATTGGTGCCAAGCTCAGCGAACAAATCGCCCCACTTCCCCTCGGGCTTTCCGATGATTTCGTAGTTTGCGCTCTTGCGACGAATGTCTTCGTTGGCGGGTATTGAAGCCAGCACAGGAATCTGCACGGCG
>JBCDIP010000539.1:0-3058 GCA_038748855.1 Pseudomonadota bacterium | reverse complement strand
GCTGGCGCCCGCTCACTTTCCGGAGTTGCCGGAAATTGACGGTGTTGAATTGGCCAGCATCGAAGCCGGCATCAAGTATCGCGGGCGTCCCGATGTTCTATTGTGCGTCATGGCGCCAGGAACACAGGCAGCTGGCGTTTTTACCCGCTCGCTCACGGCATCGGCGCCAGTTGAGCTGTGCCGGGCCAACCTCGCCGGCGGGTCTGCGCGCGCGCTCCTTGTTAATGCAGGCAATGCCAATGCCTTCACCGGCAAGGCTGGCCTGACCAGCGTGAAGCGCACCGTGGCTGGAGCGGCCAAAGCGGTGGGATGCGATCCAACAGAGGTCTTCGTTGCCTCTACCGGTGTGATTGGCGAGCCGCTGGAGGCCGGCAAAATCACCGATGCCTTAAGCTCACTGTGTGCTGGGCTTAAGGCCGATGCCTGGCAGGACGCGGCGGGCGCGATTATGACGACGGACACGTTCGCCAAGGCATCCACGGCTACAGTCCGGCTAGATGGCAAAACCGTTACAATCAACGGCATCGCAAAAGGCTCCGGCATGATCGCGCCGGATATGGCGACCATGCTCTCCTTCGTGTTCACCGATGCGGACTTGCCGGCACCCGTGCTGCAGAGCCTTCTGGAAACAGCCACTCAGCGCAGTTTCAACAACATTACGGTAGACAGCGACACCTCAACCTCCGACACGCTGATGCTGTTCGCCACAGGGGCTTCCGGGGCCGGAAACGGCATCACCGAGGCCAGCGACCCACGGCTAAAAGCCTTCGCCAAAGCACTCAACAGCTTGATCTTGGACCTGGCCCACCTGGTGGTGCGCGACGGAGAAGGGGCGGAAAAGTTCATAACAGTGGACGTGCAGGGCGCAGAAGACGACGGGGCAGCCCGGCGTATCGGGCTGGCGATCGCCAATTCCCCACTGGTTAAGACCGCAATCGCGGGCGAAGACGCCAACTGGGGCCGGATCGTCATGGCCGTAGGCAAAGCGGGCGAGCGGGCCGAGCGCGATAAGATGAAAATCTGGATCGGCGGAGTGCGGGTGGCCATCAGAGGCCAGCGCGACCCGGCCTATCGCGAGGAAATGGTGACCGGCCACATGGCCTCACGAGATATTGCGCTAAAAGTGGATGTGGGAATTGGCAAAGGCAAGGCCACTGTTTGGACGTGTGACCTAACCCACCGTTATATCGACATTAACGCAGATTATCGCAGCTAATCCCCAATTTTGGATATTGCGTTGGAAAAACGAAACTAAATTCTGTTCACACTTTAAGATCAGCATAACCTTGCCCCCCAAACATTTGCAAAAAGCCCCAGAAAGTGGCCGATTCTAGGTGCGCGTTAACTTATTTGGTGGATGATGTCTCCTGAACGAAGCGGAAAGTCTGTGTTGCTTGTCGTGGCTTGCGCTCTCGTTGATCCCGACGGACGGGTGCTTTTGGCCCGCAGACCGGAAGGAAAGACGATGGCGGGTCTTTGGGAATTCCCAGGCGGAAAGGTTCTGCCTGACGAGTTACCGGAGACCGCATTGATCCGAGAGCTAAAAGAAGAGCTCGCGATTGATGTGACTGCGGCCTGCTTGGCACCTTTGACCTTCGCGAGCCACGGCTACGAAACGTTCCATTTGTTGATGCCGCTTTATGTGTGCCGCAAGTGGGACGGACAACCGATGGCTCAGGAAGGCCAGGAGCTCAAATGGGTCCGACCGCCGCGTTTGAGAGAGTATCCGATGCCGCCGGCGGACGAGCCGCTGATCGGCCATCTGATTGACCTGTTATAGAGAGCAGCCTTGGGCGGGATACAGGAGACGGAAATGAGCGCAACACCAACAAAAAAGCAGCACCTGCTTACCCGTTTCTTGCGGTGCGAAAACGGCGCAACCGCGATTGAGTATGGGCTGATTGCCGCCGGCATTTCCGTCGCCATTGCTGCCACAGTCCTGGCGCTAGGCCCCGATATTCGCGACAATCTCTATCAGGATGTTGTCGACGCATTCGGAGAATAGAGGGCGGTCTGCCGCGATTGCCTTCACGGCTATTCGCCATCTTCTGACAAACTATGTTCTTTGGTGCCCAGGGCATCGGCGAGGCGCGTTTTGGCGCTCCCGGGCCTGAGCGGCTTGGGCTGGCTTTCGTCGGGCGACCATGCGGTCATCCAGACCAGCTCAAACGATGCCCTTATACGCCCGTCGGGGTCTGAATACCGCTGGTGATAGAGCTCTCCGGCCCGCAGCAGCACATCGCGCCGGAGCGGTGCGCGTGGGCGCTCCACCAAGGGGTTTGCCCAGCCCAAATGGCGCAGATCCTTTAGCAGGCTCAGAAAATCATCGTAGCGCACCGTGATTTTGTCACTGTCCGCTACGGGGAGCGCAAAACCGGCCCGCTGCAGCAGCCCGCCCAGGTCGCGAACCTCCACGAACGGCGCTACGCGTAAGCCAACTCCGGAGCTGAGTTCCGCCTCGGCCTCAAGGAACACCTGCCGCAGCTCGCTCAGCGAGGTGCCACCCAAAAGAACCCCCAAAAACAACCCGTCTTGCACCAAGGCGCGCCTGATCTGGATCAGACTGCCCGGCAGATCGTTCACCAGCTGCAGCGAGAGCACAGAAACGATGCAGGAGACGCTCTGCGGGGCAAGCGGCAGAAACTCTTCATCAGCGACCGCGGGCATCCCGTCCGCCTGGTCCAAAAGATCCGGATTGGAATCTAGGGTGATCAGGCGCCCCTCCACGCCCGCTGCGCGCAGCGCGGCGCTGAGCCCCGGCGCCGCGTTCAAAGCACAAACGTTCTCAAAGCTCCGGGTGATGGCTGCTAAGCGTTCACCCAGCTCCTGAACGGCAAACTCGCTTAGGAACTTAGGCGCGGTGGCGCCAAAGCGGCGCCTGCGCGCTTTCACCAGCGCGCGATCGAAAATCAGTGGATTGGCCTCACTCTCAGACATGGCCAACCATGGTCCAGCAGGGCTTTCGCGGTCAACCGAAATGCTTGTCAGATGAGCCTATCTGAGCGCAAAATGAGGCTCTGTGAGCCATCGGGGGGCAAGGCAGTGCACAAACACGTTC
>JBCDIP010000538.1:0-3060 GCA_038748855.1 Pseudomonadota bacterium | reverse complement strand
CACATGGTGGCGATCCAAGAGAAGATCTTCACACCTGTCGGCACGGCGATCACCATAGTGGCCAACACGAAGTAGGCTTGCGTGTCCACATCCAGGCCGACCGTGTACATGTGGTGCGCCCAGACGACGAAGCCCAGCGCGCCGATGGCGATGATCGCCCAGACCATGGGCAGGTAGCCAAAGACAGGCTTGCGGCTGAACGTGGCGATCACGTGGCTGATGATGCCAAAGCCGGGCAGGATGATGAGGGACACGTCCGGGTGCCCGAAGAACCACAGGATGTGTTGGTAGAGGATTGGGTCCCCACCGCCCGCCGGGTCGAAGAAGGTCGTGCCGAAGTTACGGTCCGTCAGCAGCATGGTGATGGCGCCAGCCAGAACCGGCAGCGACAGCAGCAGCAGGAACACGGTCACCAGAACCGACCATACGAACAGCGGCATTTTATGCAGGGTCATGCCCGGCGCACGCATGTTGAAGATGGTGGTGATGAAGTTGATCGCACCCAGAATAGACGAGGCACCGGCGATGTGCAGCGACAGGATCGCAAAATCCATGGCCGGTCCAGGCTGGCCGGTGGTTGATAGCGGTGGATAAATGGTCCAACCGCCCCCGACGCCGTTCCCTCCGGGAGGGCCTTCCACGAACATGGAAAGCACCAGCAGCAACAGAGCAAACGGCAACAGCCAGAACGAAATGTTGTTCATCCGCGGGAAAGCCATGTCGGGCGCGCCGATCATAAGCGGCACAAACCAGTTGCCGAACCCGCCAATCAACGCCGGCATAACCATGAAGAAGATCATGATGAGGCCGTGCGCCGTGGTGAAAACGTTGTAGAGGTGTTTGGCAGCGTTCTCCGGGTCATCCGCCTGAGCCATATACTCAGCCACCCAGGGAAGGAACTGCAGGCCGGGCTCATGCAGCTCGATGCGCATGGCACCCGACAGGGCGCTCCCAACCAAGCCGGAAAAGATCGCGAAGATCAGATACATCGTGCCGATGTCTTTGTGGTTCGTTGAGTAGACGAACCGGCGCCATCCTGTTGGATGATGCTCGTGATCAGCGTGTGCTGCGTCCGTTGCCATCTCTCATCCCTCTATTTAATTATCTGTCTTGTTTGAAACTTTGCTGGTCACTGCTTGGCGACCAGCTTGAAGTTGCCTGAGGTGGCAAGCTTCTTCTTGTCGTCAGCAACCGCGGCGAGAAGGTCCATCTGGGCCTTTTCCACATCGTCCTCGGCAGATTTCACCCAGGCGTCAAACTTTTCCTGGGAGACGACGCGCACAGCAATGGGCATGTATGCGTGCTTGATACCGCACAGTTCGGAGCATTGACCGTAGTAGACACCCTCTCTGTCCACCTTGAACCAGGTCTCGTTCAGGCGGCCCGGAATACCATCCATCTTGGTCCCGAAGGACGGCATCGCGAAGTTGTGGATCACATCCGCTGCGGTGACGATCACCCGGATCGTCTTGCCGGCGGGAACCACCACTTCGTTATCCACAGCCAGAAGGCGCGGAGCACCTGGATCGATCTTTCTGCGCTCTGTCAGCTCTTCGCCTTCAAGCATCAGCGAATCAAACGACACATCGTTGTGGTCGGGATACTCGTAAGACCAGTACCACTGGTGGCCGGTTGCCTTGATGGTCATGTCGGCCGGCGGGATGACCCGCTGGAAGTACAACAAGCGGAACGACGGGATGGCGATCCCGAGAAGGATCAGCACGGGAACCACTGTCCACACCACCTCAATCAACGTGTTGTGGGTGGTCTTAGACGGTTCAGGGTTCGCCTTCGCGTTGAACTTCAGCGCCACATAAGCCAGCAAAACCAACACAAAAATGCTGATTATCGTGATCAGCCAGAGCAGCCCTGTATGGAAGCTCTCGATTTTTTCCATGATCGGCGTAACGGCCTGTTGCAGACCCATCTGCCAGGGTTCGGGCTGGCCTATGCCCGCCGCGGCGGCTGATCCCGCCAGAACCACAATGCCCAAAAGCGCAGCAACACCAGTCAGTAACCGCATGCGAGCAAGCTCCCTCTTCATCCATCACACTACGGCGGGTATCGAAAACGACTGAGGCCCGCTATTACCGGCCTGTCCCACATCCGCCGTGTCTAGTCGTTTGAACAATCACAAACCAGAGCAGGCTGCAACGCATCGGCTCCGCGTCAAAATCGCACGCCATATCAAAAAGATGGCTCGCTGAGTGCCGATCTGATCAAAAGCTCTTGAGCTTTACGGACTCGGCTCTCATTTTCGCCTTATTTGGCAGGGATTTAACCCGACATAGACACGATTAGTCCGGTGGCTAGGGAGCACAGGAAAACACGGGACTTTGAACGTCGCAGTTTTAGCGACAGATTGACACAAGCCGCAAAGCAAGGGAATTTCCGCCTCAATGTGACCGATGCCTCCGACCCGGGGGCTGGCAATCGGCTGGCGCAGGAGCTAGAACGCGTCTGTTGGGGTAAGAATTATGTCGTCGCACGGCGCTGAGGATTTGCAATGACACTGAAGAGTACACTGATCAAGGGGCTGTTTTTGAGCGTGGTGCTGGTCGCCTTCCAGCAGGCTGCGCTGGCTCAATCAAATAAACTGCCTGGCCCGCGGGTCAATGCCCAGCCTGGCGCAGGCGGCCCGAAAACCCCTCCTGCTCAAGTCATTGCAACACATGGGAAATGGCAGGTTCAATGCACGGACATTCCGGTAGGCGCGCCTGCTCAGGGCGGCCAACAGCCGGCGGCCGCCGGGGGCTCCAGCGGCAAGGGCGACAAAACCGCCGCCGCAGCAGCAGCCCAGCCCAAGACTGTGCGCCAGTGCGGCATGCTGCAGAGCACAGCCAGCTCAGAGCGCAAGAACATTGCCCTGACCCTGGTGATGGGCACGTCCAAACAGAACGACAAGACCGTCACCATGATGCGTATCCTGGTGCCCATCGGCGTTTACCTGCCGCTTGGCATTGCGCTGGAGATCGACGGTTCGCCGGGGGGCCGGGTTCCGTTCATCCGCTGCCGGCCGCCGATCTGCACGGCCTTAGCCGAAACCACCCACGAAACGTT
>JBCDIP010000537.1:0-3061 GCA_038748855.1 Pseudomonadota bacterium | reverse complement strand
GCGAGCTTAAGATCATCAAAGAGTTGCGCTATGCGCCCTACTTTCTGACTGTCCACGACATTGTGCGCTTTGCCCGATCCAAGGGAATCTTGTGCCAGGGGCGCGGGTCGGCGGCCAATTCCCTGGTCTGTTACATCCTGGGCATCACCGCCATCAGTCCGGACCGCATGGATATGGTGTTTGAGCGCTTTGTGTCGGCGGCCCGCAACGAGCCGCCGGACATTGATGTGGACTTTGAACATGAGCGCCGCGAGGAGGTGATCCAATATATTTACGGCAAGTATGGGCGTGAGCGGGCCGGCTTGGCGGCAACCGTGATCTGCTACCGCGCGCGCTCTGCGGTGCGCGAGGTGGGCAAGGCCATGGGGCTTTCGGTGGACACGGTCTCCGTGCTGGCCTCGCAAATCTGGGGTTGGTCCACGGAGGTGCTGCCGGAAGAGCGGGTGCGCGAGGTGGGGCTTGATCCCTCAGAGCCGCGTCTTGCCATGTGTCTGGCGCTGGCCCATGAGCTGCACGGCTTCCCGCGCCATCTGTCACAACATGTGGGCGGCTTCATCATTACCCGCTCCCGGTTGGATGAGGTGGTGCCCATCGAAAATGCCGCCATGGAAGACCGCACGGTGATAGAATGGGATAAGGACGATCTGGACACGCTCGGCATTTTGAAGGTGGATGTTCTAGGCCTCGGCATGCTCACCTGCATCCGCAAAGCCTTCGGCTTGCTTCGGACCCATTATGCCAAGATGTATGAACTGACCTCTGTGCCGGAAGGTGACGGCGAGGTGTATGACATGCTGTGCAAGGGCGATTCCATCGGGGTGTTCCAGGTGGAATCCCGGGCGCAGATGTCGTTCCTGCCGCGTATGCGCCCGCGCACTTTCTATGACCTTGTGATCGAAGTGGCGATCGTGCGCCCCGGACCCATTCAGGGCGATATGGTGCACCCCTATATCCGTCGGCGTAATGGGGAAGAGCAGGTGGTCTACCCTTCAGAAGAGCTCAAGCAGGTGCTGCACAGAACCCTCGGCGTGCCGTTGTTTCAGGAGCAGGCCATGCGCATTGCCATTGTGGGGGCGGGCTTTGCCCCTGATGAGGCCGATCAGCTGCGCCGGGCCATGGCCACTTTCCGCAAAACCGGCACCATCCACACCCTGCACGACAAGTTCATCAATGGTATGTTGGCCAATGGCTACTCGGAAGATTTCGCGAGACGCTGCTTCCAGCAGATCGAGGGCTTTGGGGAGTATGGCTTCCCGGAATCCCATGCGGCCAGCTTTGCCCTTCTGGTCTACATCTCCGCCTGGCTGAAGTGCCATTACCCGGCGGTCTTCGCCTGCGCGCTGCTCAATGCCCAGCCCATGGGGTTTTATGCGCCAGCGCAGATCGTGCGCGATGCCCGCGAGCATGGGGTGGAGGTGCGTCCGCCTGATGTGAACCATTCTGAATGGGACAACACGCTGGAGATGGGCACAGGTGAAGACATGGCCCTGCGGCTGGGACTGCGCCAGATTAAGGGCATGAAGGAGGACGATGCCGAATGGATTGCTGCGGCCCGGGGCAACGGCTATGCCCAGCCCGCCGATCTGTGGCGCAGGGCAGGGGTGCGTCCGGCGGCGCTTAAGGCTCTGGCCCGGGCTGATGCTTTCGGGTCCATGGAAATGGGCCGCCGGGAGGTGTTGTGGGAGATCGAGGCCATCAAGACCGATCAGCCCTTGCCCTTGTTTGACCGGGTGGGGGAGAACGACCAGGGCGAGGAGGATCCGGTCATCCTGCCGCCCATGAGCTTGGGCGAGAATGTGGCCCAGGATTACCGCTCCATCCGCCTGTCTTTGCGCGCCCATCCCATGGCGTTGCTGCGCCAGCATTTAAGCGGGCTCACGCTCAACAAGGATTTGCTCACCGTGAAAGCCGAACGCCGGTATGCGGTCACCGGCCTGGTGCTGGTGCGCCAGCGACCGGGCACGGCCAAGGGGGTGGTGTTCATCACTCTGGAGGATGAGACGGGTGTGGCCAACATTGTGGTCTGGAAGCACGTGAAAGAGAAATTCCGCCGCACGGTGATGACCGCGCGTCTGATCCGGGTGAGCGGTAAGCTGCAGCGCGAAGGCATTGTCACCCATCTTGTGGCCGAGCACTTGGAGGATGTGTCTTATCTGCTGGATAAGCTGGATGAAGGGCTTGGCAGGGGGCTTCAGCCCCCTCTGGCCCATGCCGATGAGGTGGTCAATCAGCCAAGGCCGGACTTACGCGGCGTAGACCAAGCAAAGCTGCGCCACCCGCCCCGGCCCGTGCCACGGGCACGCCATCCGCGCGAGCAGGCGAAGACCTTGTTTCCGTCAAGGGATTTTCATTGAGCCGCAGCGCTCACACCATGAGGGTCTTGCCGGTCCGACCAATAGGGCGCAAACTCTGAGCGGGAACGGCGGGCAAGAAGGACAGGAGACCATAAGATGTGGAAGAGAGTTGCAAAGATGGCGATGCTGGCCGGCTCGGCAGCCGTCGCCTTGGCCCAGCCCGCGGCTGCGGATACCACCGATGTGACATGGCAGACCAAGGTGGTGATCGCCAAAAAGGGCGATCATTGCGTGGACGATCCCAATTGCTTCAACCGCTATCACCCGGCCATCCCACCGGTGGCAAAGGCCAATCCCGGCGACATGATCATTTTTCATACGCGTGATGCCTTGGATTCCGATTTGAACCTTACGTCCAACGCTGACGACCTCGCCGCGCTTGATCTGAACCTGGTGCACCCGATGACCGGCCCGGTGCATATCGAAGGGGCCGAACGTGGGGATGTGTTGGCGGTCACCGTGGTGGATATCGCTCCGGACGAATATGGTTATACCGTCATCGTGCCCGGCTTCGGCTTTCTGCGCGACATCTACACCAAACCGCATCTGGTAAACTGGAAACTCTCGCGCACCCACGCGGTGTCCGATCAGATGCCCGGCATCAAAGTGCCTTATGAGGCGTTCATGGGCTCTGTGGGGGTGCTGCCCGGCGAGGCGGAAACCGACGCCTGGCTCGCGCGAGAAGCTGCTCTTGGTGCCGCAAAGGG
>JBCDIP010000536.1:0-3066 GCA_038748855.1 Pseudomonadota bacterium | reverse complement strand
GAGCCCGGAATTGGACGCCCTGGCCAAGGCCCTAAAGGCCGGCGAGCGGGCCGCGCTCGGCCGCGCCATCACCTTGGTGGAGAGCAAGCGGCCTGATCATGAAGACCAGGCACAGCAGCTTCTGCTCAGCTTGACGCCGGCCACTGGCAAGGCCTTGCGCATCGGCATCACCGGCGTTCCGGGCGTTGGCAAATCCACCACGATCGACACGTTCGGCAGCAATCTCACCTCAGCCGGCCACAAGGTTGCCGTGCTCGCGGTGGATCCCACCAGTCAGCGCAGCGGGGGCTCGATCCTTGGTGATAAGACCCGGATGAATAGGCTGTCAGGCGATCGGAATGCGTTCATCCGCCCCTCCCCTACGGGCACGACGCTTGGCGGCGTCACGCGCCGCACACGCGAGACCATGTTGCTGTGCGAGGCGGCAGGGTTCGACATCATCATTGTGGAGACCGTTGGGATCGGCCAATCGGAGACCGCGGTTGCCGACATGGTGGATTTCTTCCTCGTGCTTATGCTGCCCGGCGCCGGAGACGAGCTGCAGGGGATCAAGAAGGGCGTACTGGAAATTGCTGACATGATCGCCGTGAACAAGGCGGATGGCGATAACGAACCCCGTGCCAATGCGGCGGCCTCGGAGTACCGGGCCGCCTTCAACATTCTCACCCCCCAGAGCCCCAATTGGGCTCCGCCGGTGATCACCATCTCAGGCCTTCAGAACCAGGGCCTGGACGCGCTCTGGGCTGAAATTCAGCGCCACCGGGTGGTTTTGACCGGCACCGGGGAGTTTGAAGCCAGGCGCAAGGACCAGCGGGTGCGGTGGATGTGGGCCATGCTGGAAGAGCGCGTGATGACCCGGTTCCGGCAAAATGAGGCGGTTAAGGCCCGCCTGAGCGATCTGGAGCATGAGGTGTCCGAAGGCCGTTTGACCCCGGTTCTGGCCGTGCGGGAACTCATGGAGATGGGCGAGAAGGCATGAGATTTGCATTTGGTTCCTAAAATGCGGACCAGGAGCACATCTGATGACCACAACGCGGCGATCTTTCATGGCCGGCAGCGCCGGAATTGGCGCTGGCCTGGCGGTTTTGGCGGGTTCGGCCACCGAAGCGCAGGCGGCGGCCAAATCTGTGCTGGTAGCGTCCGATTTTGGGGCAAAGCCGGGCCGATCCCAACCGCAAACCAAGGCGCTGCAAAAGGCGATCAACGCAGCGATCAAACAAAAACGCAGCCTCTATCTGCCGGGTGGCACCTATTTCTGCGACACCTTGAGCATCCGCGGCCTTGTGCATCTGATTGGCGTTCCAGGCCAAACACAGATTTTGGCGGCGGGAGGCAAGCCACTCTTGCTGGTGGAAGACACGCCGGAAGTGACCCTGGAGGGGATCACGTTCGATGGCAATTTCGCAAGCCCCCTGGGCGATGCGCGTGGCGGCCTGGTTGAGTGCCGAGGAACACGCGCCTTGCGGATTGAGCGCTGCAGCTTCCTGCGCTCGCGGCGCAGCGGCCTCTCGCTGAAGGGGTGCGGTGGCTCTGTCACCGGCAGCAGTTTTGCGGAAAATCGGAATGCCGGGCTGTTTTCGCTCGACGCCACCGGCCTCACGATCACCGGGAACCTGGTGGAGAAATGTGAAAACAACGGCATCTTGATCTGGCAGTCCAAGAAGGGCCGAGACGGCAGCATCGTGAGCCACAACCAGATCCGCAATATCGGCGCCAAGGATGGTGGTTCAGGCCAGAACGGCAACGGCATCAACATCTACCGTGCCGCCAATGTCACCGCATCGGACAACATGATCTCCGCGTGCACCTTCTCTGCTGTGCGCTGCAACTCCGCCGACAATGTGCAGATCACCGGCAACAATTGCTCAGACCTGGGCGAAGTCGCCCTTTATGTGGAGTTCGCGTTTCAAGGCGCCGTGGTGAGCAACAATGTGGTGGACACCGCCGCCATCGGGATTGCCATTACCAACTTGAACGAAGGCGGCCGGCTGGCGGTCTGCTCCGGAAACCTTGTGCGCAACATCACCCGCAAGCGGTTTAATGACGGCTGGGGCGTCGGCATTGGCGCTGATGGCGACACGGCCCTCACCGGCAATGTGGTGGAGAATGCCGCCCGCTCCGGGATCGCGCTGGGCTGGGGCCAATATCTGCAGAACACAGTGGCCACCGGCAACATGATCAAAGACTGCCCCATCGGTATGGAAGCCAGCACCACACGCGGCGCAGGCCAGGCGCTCATCAGCAACAACATTATCTCTGGCGCCAAGAAAGGCGCGATACTTGGGATGCACTGGACCAAGCCGTCCACGGGTGATCTTGCCAAGCCGGGCGTTGCTCAGCCGGACAATCTCACCGTGAGCGGCAACCATGCCGTCTGACGCTTTAGAGGCCCGCGATCAAACGGGCAGATAACGCTGGCGCGGCTTCGACAATCTCGTCAATGATCTGGCGAATATGACGGATGGCGGCGGGAGTGTAGAACTCCTCCGGCGTGAAGAGATCATCCACATCCAACAAGGGCAACGCGCCCTTGCCGCACGCTTCCATATAGAGCGGCACTCTCACGCCGTGCCTTTGATGCAGGATCTTCTGGTGATCTGTGTTCATGGCCACCACCATGTCGGTCTGCTCCATCAGATCTGCGGTGACCAAGGTCCGTTGGTGGGGCGAAACGTCCAGTCCTTTCTGCAGCAGATAGTCCGCCACATCTTCGCGCACTCTGATATGCGGTGCCTCCCGGGTTCCAGCCGATGAAATGTGGAAGCCGTCCTGACCCTCCAGTTGCTTCTTAAGGGCGTACTCAGCGGTAAGGCTGCGGAACACGTTACCTGTGCAAACAAACAGAATGCGGGTCACGTCACACGCTCCCTTCTCGTGGCTGGAGGGCCTTAGATTTCCGTCAACAACTGATAGCCTGGCGTGGTGACGGCCTTCACCGTGGTGATCGGATCTTTGCCAATCCATGTTGTGCGTTCCATGACAAAAAGCGCCTCATTGGGCGCAATGTCCAGGAGCTTTGCGTGATGCTCGCTGGCCTTTATGGCATAGAACCGCAAGTCACAGCGG
>JBCDIP010000535.1:0-3070 GCA_038748855.1 Pseudomonadota bacterium | reverse complement strand
ATGTACATGCTGGCGGCGGTCATCTTGGGTCTTGCCTCCATTGGGGTGTTCGCCCTCAACAATGTGGCAGATGATATCTGGACCCTTTTGTGGTTCGGCATTCTGGGCTTTTTCATGCGCCAGTTTGGCTTCCCTCTGGCTCCGATGATCTTGGGCGTGGTTCTGGGCAACATCGCTGAGCTTAATCTGTCGCGGGCTCTGGCCATCTCCACCGATTACACCTTGTTCTTCACCCGCCCGTGGGCCTTGTTCTTCTTTATCATCGCCATCTTCTCTGCGGTGTTCCCACTCTTCCAGAAGGCCCGCGCGGAGGGCAAGAAGTGGGTGCGGTATTACGCCCCGGCGCTACTGGTTTCCATTTCGCTTCCCCTATCCATGATGGGCGGCGCGGTACGCCCCGGCCTTGCCCTGCTTTGCCTTTGCCTGGCAGCCTTCCTCGGCTATAGAGCTTATAAGAGCGCGAGCGCGCCTGCCTAAGCCGCTCTGGAGCCTAAATGTGGACAGTTGAAACGCTTGCCCTCGTTACGATCACCTTTCTGATCGGGGGCTTGGTCAAGGGCGCCCTTGGACTTGGGCTACCTCCGATCGCGCTTGCGTTCATGGCCGCTCCTCTCGGCGTGAAGGCCGCTATGGGCATCATGCTTGGCCCCACCGTTATCACCAATGTCTGGCAGGCCCTTGCCGGGCCATCACTGGGCGAGTTGCTGCGCAGGCTTTGGAGCTTTCTCTTGGCGGCCTTCGTGGGCATCTGGTTCGGTGTGGACATTTTGGCAGCAACAAGCAGCGACTTTCTGCTTGGCGCCCTTGGGCTCCTTTTGTCGATTTACTCCTTGCTCAGCCTGGTGAGCCCGCAAATTCCCCCTCCAGGCAAGCGTGAGAAGGTTTTGTCGCCGATCGCTGGCGGTGTGGGCGGGGTCGTGTTTGGGTTCACGGGCACCTTTATCGTGCCAGGTGTGCTTTATCTGCAAGCGCTTGGTCTCAACCGGGACACGATGGTTCAAGCCTTGGGGCTAACGTTTGTGACCATCTCTGTGGCGCTCGCCATATCGTTCACGCGCCACCAGTTGGTGCCGTCAGATGTGTTTTGGATCGCGCTTTACGCGGTCTGTCCCACGGTTGTCGGGTTGGTTCTGGGCACCAGGTTCAGGCACAAAATTTCAGAAGCCCAGTTTCGTCAGTACTTTTTCATCGCCTTGCTCTTGGCCGGTCTCTATATGCTGGTGCGGGCGATTTACGGATAAGCGGAGATCAACATGAGTGCCGGACAAGAGATCACATTGGCTATTGCAGGGCTTGGGGCCATCGGCATGAAAGTGTCGCGCACGGTTGACCAAGGCGCCCTGCCCGGTATGCGGCTAACGGCGGTTTCAGCCCGCGACTTAGATGGGGCCCGGGCCAAGGTGTCCAAGTTCCAATCTCCTCCCAGCGTGGTGTCCGCCCGCGAACTGGCAGACCATGCGGACGTGGTCGTTGATTGCGCCCCCGCCTCCGCTTTTCTCGATGTGGCAGAACCGGCGATAGCCCAAGGGCGCACGTTTATGCCGCTCTCCGTTGGGGCCTTGCTTGGCCATATGGATTTGGTGGAGAAGGCGGCGCAAACCGGTGCCAAGATCGTGGTTCCCACCGGCGCTTTGATTGGACTGGACACGGTGCGAGCCATGGCCGTGGGCGAAATTCATAAGGTGACCCTTCAGACCCGCAAGCCGCCGGGCGGACTGGCAGGCGCCCCTCACCTGGTAAAGAACAATATCGACGTACACAGCTTCACCGAAGCTCAATGTGTGTTCAAGGGCACTGCGCGTGAGGCTGCCTTGGGCTTCCCGGCAAATGTGAACGTGGCCGCCGCCCTTGCCTTGGCTGGTGTCGGCCCGGAGAAAACCATGGTGGAGGTGTGGGCGGATCCTGAGATCAAACGGAACCGCCAGACGGTGACCATTGAATCTGATTCAGGGGAGGCAACGATGACCATCAATAACATCCCCTCCGATGAAAACCCCAAAACCGGCCGCATCACTGCCAACAGCGTCATCGCCACTCTGCAACGCTTCACATCTCCTCTGGTGGCCGGGACCTAGAAGTCGACCCCAATATCGCGGCGCATAGAATAGAGGCACTCCGCGCCCGGATACTCCGCAATGAGGGCCGCATTGTCCGGCCGCTCGAGCCACACGAACTCGCCGTTCTTCCAGTACTCGCTGCCATCCACTGTGACCGTGGGATCAAAGACCGACCACGCGATCTCCCCCGGTGCGTAGTCGCCGCAGGTATGAAAGTGCAAGTAACGCGGACTGGCAAAGGAGATCGCCCCCCAACGTTCCAAATCATCACTGGCTTGACCGTCGTAAAACGTATGTGGGTTGAGGCCCACGTGCCAGGAATGGACAAAGTCCCTATCGATACCAAACCTCTCCGCAACCATATCGCAATGCGCCTGGATGGGCGCCACATCGGCCTCATCTCCTTCGATCCGCCGCAAGCGCCCGCTTTCCACATGGGCCGTCACCGGCTTGTCTATCGGCAGGAAGGCTGGAGTGTAGTGGGCCTTTCCGCCCGGGATCAGCCAATGGGCAAGCGCGATCTTCCCGCGCATACTGCTGCAGGGCACCGGCTTAAAGGTGGTCACCGGAAAGAGGCCGAAGGTGAAATCTTCATCCTCACCCCCCTTCCAATCGAAGGTGCCTTCAACGTCGGTTCCGAGCGGGCATGTGATGCGCCAGTGGTGCGCTTGATCAAGCTCCGCCTCAAGCTTTTGGTGCAAAGCATTCATCAGCCTATGGGGTAGTGTGGAGTAAGGTGAGCCTAAGAGCGCTTCATCCAAAGCGTAGCAGATGGTCTTGCTGGCCTTACCGGGCATGGGCAGGAAGCGTGCATGGTCGGCTAATCGGCTGAGGAACACGGTGTGGTCAGCGCAGCTCATCTGCTCAGCCAGACCGTCCGGTAGGTCTCCGACCTTGTCTGGAAGCGGTGCGGCGAACAGAGACACCTCTGCACCGAGCTCTCGTGCGACCCGTGCCACACAGACGTGCACCTGCTGATCGTAGTGACGAAGTTCTGGTGCCTCTGCGACGAT
>JBCDIP010000534.1:0-3080 GCA_038748855.1 Pseudomonadota bacterium | reverse complement strand
CGGTAGGCCCGATGAGGCTGAATGGGAGGCCATCAAAAGCCATCCGCTTCACAGCGAGAAGATTTTGGAACGTGTGGCTGCCTTCAAAGACATCGCGCCCCTGGCCGGCGCCCATCATGAACGGCTGGACGGCAAGGGCTACCCATACGGTCTCAAAGGAGAGGAAATCGCGCTGGAAGTGCGCATCCTCACCGTGGCGGATGTGTTCGATGCGCTCACGGCCGATCGGCCCTATCGGCCGGCCATGGCGCAAGAGCAGGCCTTCGCCATTTTGCTCAAAGACACCGGCACCGCCTTTGATGGAGACTGCGTGGCTGCGCTGCGCAAAGCTGTGGGAAAACTGGCCTCAGAGGCAGCCTAAGCAGGCCTAAGGGCGGTAGGTCGCAATTTTGTAGGCGGCAAAGGCGAAGAACAGACCCAGCGCCCCTTCAATCCAGCGGCGTCCGCGCCTGTATAGCGCCACAACCGGCCGGGTGGAGAAGGTCAGCGCATAGGCCAGATGGCCCAGAATGGACAGCGCCGTGGTGGCCACAATCAAACTGAGCCCGGCCCAAAGCGGCGCATCGGCGCCAAGCCCCAGACCAACAATCGCAATCCAGTGCAAGGCTGCCTTTGGGTTGGTCATCTGAATGGCTAGCCCCTGCAAATAGAGCCGGCCGCCTTTGGCCGCTTTTGGCCTCACATCGGCTTCAGGGCTCGCCGCGGACCGGAACGCGCGGTAGGCGAGCCACAAGAGATAGGCCGCGCCGAAGATTTTCAGGACCGTCACTACGCTGGCGTAGGCGGTGATCAGCGCGGTGAGGCCCGCCACGGTGAGCGTTGCCCAGATCCCGGACCCTGTGCCCACACCGAGGGCCAGGCGCACGCCCTCTTTGCGCCCACGTTCCATGGAGGTGCCGATAATGGCCAGAATGTTGGGCCCGATGCTTACAAAGCCCACCGCAAATATGCCGAGGGCCAGGATGAGGTTGGCTAGATCTGGGTTCATGCGGTTACCTTTCGGGCGGCGTGTTTGCGGCCGTTAGGGGTATCCTAGTGACTTTCTGCTATCTGCTCCAGCATGCGTATCATCACCAACACCCCGGACGTTCTGGCCGTGGTTCATGATCCCTGGATCATGCGTTGGGCCGCCTGGCTTGGCGGCGCTGCTGCCTTTGTGTTCGGCGGCATCTTTGCAGATGCCGGACCTACGCTGTTTGAGCGTGTGTTCGTTGCCGCGCTTGGGGCGGGCTTCATGTGGTTCGGATGGCACTTCTGTCCGCGCCAGTCGGCCGTGCTGCACCGGCCAAGCCAGACCCTGACCTTGCGGGAAGATCGGATCACAGGCTCTGCCTCGTCGGTGCACGCGCTGGCCGATATTGACGATGTGGTCGCCACCGAAGGGGCAGGCGACTATAACGGTCTGCATTCGCTCTTGTTTGTGATCAACGGCGTCCGCACGCCCTTAGAGAAGGGCTACGTGGCGCAGGAGCGCAAAACCATCCGCGATGCCATCCGGGCCTGGCTTACCCAGGCCCGCAAGGCCCAAACGGTCTAAGCGGCGCTGGCTGCCCCTCGTGTTCGTTTGAACACCGCATCAAGCGAAATCGCGCCGGCGCCTTTCAAGGCGAGGTAAATGAGCGGGAAGATCCACAGCAGGCGCTGGTCGGCAATGACACCATCCTGAATGCGGTCAAACAGCGAGCCAATGGTCTTGGCGTCAAGGCCATGGCCTGTGATGTCCACGATGCTCATCACCGCAATGAAACCGATCATGCCCACAGCCGATATCCGCGTGAAAAGGCCCACCAGAATGAGGGCCGGCAGGATGAACTCCGCATAGGTGCCGGCCAGCACAATCAGTGTGTCGAGAGCTGACATGGCATCGGAATCATAGCCGGCCGCTTCGAACTTCTTTGGGAAGATCTGGGCGTAGGCGCCGGTTGAAGGGGTGAGCAGGTTCGCCCCGATCTTGGTTTTGGCGGAGTTCCAGAAGAACAACAAGGTCACGCTGGAAAACACCATGCGGGCCAAAAGCCCTAAGAACCAGCCGTCAAAAAGCCGTTCAAAAAAGCCGAACACGCCGTTGTGCAGGCGGATCAGGCTGGACACTAAACTCTTCATCAGGCAGCTCCATCAACAGTAAAATCAGTGGCAATGCGGCTTTCCAGTAAGCCGGTGATGTTTGCGGTGAGATCGAACCCTTCGGTGGCGGCGCCGGCGGCTGCGGCCTCTCCGAGGGGGGCACCGGCGTGCAAGGTCTCCAGAAACGCTGCGCCTCCGGGCGGCAGGCGGCGTTGCTCCACCTCCAGCTCCGGACGTGAGATCAGCACGTCTTCGCCCACTTGCGGCAGGCTCGCGCCTTCAGGGGCGCCAGCGCTGTTCCATTCCCAGATCGACAGAACCGGATGGGCTGAGCGCAGAATGTGGGCGGCAGGGTGCAGGGTTACGCGCACGGTGCCCAGCACTTCCGGCGGCACGGCGCCGAGGAACTCAGCACCCAGCGGCTCTGCATCGCGGGCATGGTAGGCCTGGCGGCGCAGTTGTTCCAAGCTGGCAACGTCGGGAAGGTAGGTCAGGTGTTTCACCGGCTCAAACTGCTCCAGGAAGCCGGGAAAGGCGTCGCCATAGAACATTAAGAGGGGCGAGGAGGGCGGGTTGGCGCGCACGAATTCCGCGGCCATGGCGTTGAAGAATTCTTCGCCTACGATCTTCTGGATCACCGGGAAGGCGGTGGCCAGAGCTTCCATCAGGCTGACGGTGACATTGTTGCGGTAGACCGCGAAACGCTTTGGTGCAGGCGCCCCTTCCGGGTTCACCACACCATCGGGTACGGGCGCCTCAGGGTTCAAAAGCGCGGCCGCAAAGGCCTCCTGAGATGCTTTAAGCGGCACGGGACTTGGCTCCGGCGCCGGCCTTGGAGCTGAGAATGGCTTCTGCGCGCTGGGCCTCGGTAAAGAGCTCAGGCCAGGCTGGAACGTCATTGTCCCACTCCACCAACGTGGGGCGCGGGCCTATATGGGTGATCAGGTCGGCGTAAAGCTGCCAGACCTGATTGGCGACGGCCCGGTCGTGGGCATCGATGAGCAGAGGACGATCTT
>JBCDIP010000533.1:0-3081 GCA_038748855.1 Pseudomonadota bacterium | reverse complement strand
GCCGCGATCATGGCCGCCACGTTTGCCGCAGCGGCGGTTGCCTCCTTGTCGCTCTGGTGCCTGGGCGGTACGCTTCTGGCCCAAACGCTCAACACCGACGCTCAATGGCGTCTGGTGAACCGGGCGCTCGGCGCTCTGCTGGCGGCCTCGATCGTGCCTCTTTGGATGCCCTAAGTCTCATGATGACTCAAACTAGGAAGACCCCAATGGAAACTCTTCATATTGCTGCCTTTTCCGACGGTGATGTCGGCGGAAACCCCGCCGGTGTGCTGATCAGCGACAGCCACCCACCGGCCGCCGAGATGCAAAAGATCGCCAACGATGTCGGCTTTTCCGAAACCGCCTTCGGCTACGCCACAGACGGCAAATGGCGGGTGCGCTATTTCTCGCCGGAAAGCGAGGTGCCGTTCTGCGGCCACGCGACCATTGCGCTTGGCGCCGCTTTGGCCATGCAACATGGCGCCGGAACTTACGAGCTTGAACTCAACGAGGCCAACATCACTGTGGAAGGCCGCATGGAAGACGGTGTCATGTCCGCCGCCCTGCAGTCCCCACCCACACGGCACACGGCCGTCACCGCCGACCAGCTGAGCGGCGCTCTCCAATTGTTTGCCCTCGCTGAAAGCGATCTGGACGACCGAATCCCTCCGGTGATCGCCGAGGCCGGCGCCACCCATCTCATCCTGGCGCTGAAATCCCGCGAGGCCCTGGCCGCCATGTCCTATGACCTCGGCGAAGGACGCACATTCATGAGAAACAACGGCGTGGTCACCATCACACTGGCCTATATGGAGCGCGCGGACCTTTTCCACGTGCGCAACCCCTTCGCCTCAGGCGGCGTCTACGAAGATCCGGCCACAGGCGCCGCGGCGGCGGCCTTGGCAGGTTATCTGCGCGACACGGGCCGGGCCTCGGTCAACGCCATCAACATCGTCCAGGGCGAGGATATGGGCATGCGCTCCCTGCTCCGCACAGAGTTCACCGATGAAGCCGGCAGCTCCATTCGCGTATCGGGCACGGCGCGCGTCATGGCTTGAATTCTTCTCAATCGGGCCTAGGTTTTAACCTCATGCCCGGTCCGAAACTCAACCTGCCACCTTTTGCGGCCCTGCGCGCCTTCCAGGCGGCCGCCACCCATGCGCGCTATCAGGATGCAGCCGAGAGCTTAGGGATCACGGAATCTGCCGTCAGCCACCAGATCAAGAAGCTGGAAGAGTTCCTCCACGTTTCCCTGTTTGACCGCTCCGGCCACCGCCCCAAGCTGACGGCAGAAGGAAGGCGTTATCTGGCTGAAATCGAGCCGGCGCTCCAGTCCATCCACGCCGCAACGGAAGCCATAAAGCCGGCAGGCGGGCGCGCCGTGGTGCGCCTCACCCTGCCCCCGTCCCTGGCCGCAGTCTGGCTCATCCCGCAGCTCGGGCCGTTTGAGCAGGCCAATCCGGAGATCGATCTGCAACTCATCGCCACAACCCGCGTGGTGGATTTGAAGCGCGACCAGATAGACCTTGCCATCCGCCATGGGCGCGGCGCTTGGGACGATGTGGCAGCAGAGTTCCTCTTGGCGGAAACCGCGATGCCGGTCTGTGCACCCGGCTATCTGGAAAGCCTGGACGAGGTGCCAGGTCAAAGCCAACTGGCCTCAGCCAGGCTGATCACCAATGGCGCCATCCCCGGCGAATGGGACGAGTGGGCGAGCGCCAATGGTGTCGATCTGCCAGCGCCGGCAAACCAGGTCACCCTGGTTGCCATGGAACAAACGCTACAGGTGGCCGAACGGGGCCACGGTATCGCCATGGGCCGCCGGCCGCTGGTGGATGACTGGTTGAATGACGGCCGCCTGATCACCCCCTTCGGGAGCGACAGCCCGACGGGCGCCAGCTACTACCTGTGCCGCCCTGCAGACGTTGCCCCCACCGCCGCTGGCCGGCGTGTGCAGCGCTGGCTCCTGGAGGTATCGGGATCTGCTTGAATTATATTCAAGTTCCCCTGAACCAAAATCAGTAAAATTGCAGCGCGCCCGCGCCTATCTCTTGGTCAACGCAACGCAGAACAAAAAGGAGATAGCTCATGAGCGCCCTGCCCCTCGCCCAGACTGCCGCTGCCCCTGTCAACGCGGCCTTGAATTTCATCAAACCACAAGCTGAAAAGCCCACCTTCCACAGCTCGGCCCTGACGGGTGGTGCCCCGAAATACTTCTATGAGCTTGAGGCCAGAACCGTTGAGATCGCGGACATGCGCGCCCTGCCAAGCGCCCCGTCGCTGGTTCATGAAGGCTTTGAGCTTCATGCCCATAAGAGCGCCGTGAGCGACCTTTATGATGATGAAGCCATCCATTCTGCCTACTATGCGGAGATCCAGGAGCTCCTGAAAGACCGCTTTGATGCCGACGACGTGGTGATCTTCGATGCCACCCGGCGGTCCGACGGCGGCCAAGGCGCCAAGAATCCGGACGGCAAGCGCGGTCCGGCGAGCCAGCTTCATGTGGACTACACCACCAGCAGCGGTCCTCAGCGCTTGGCCGACGTGGTGGGTGACGATGAGGCAGACCGTCTGCTTGAGAGCGGTGCCCGCGTCATCCAGGTGAACGTCTGGCGGCCGATCAAGGGCCCCGTTCAGCGTTCTCCCCTCGCGCTGGCCGATGCCTCCAGCACGCAAGGTCACGACCTGGTGGCCACTGATCAGGTGTTCCCGGACCGGGTTGGCGAAATTTACAACATCGCCCACAGCCCCGCTCAGCGCTGGTACTACGCGCCGGAGATGACCCCTGATGAGGTCCTCTTGATCAAGGGCTGGGACAGCCTGGATGACGGCCGCGCCCGCTTCACGCCCCATGGCGCGTTCGAGGCCCCCGGCACCACGGCGCAAACCCCGCCTCGCGAAAGCATCGAGGTGCGCACCTTCGTCATTATCGAGTGACCGGTTCCTCCCACCGGTTCCTCTAAAACGGGCTGCGCTATCCCTCTCCTTCCCGCAGCCCAAAAGAAAAACCCCGCAAGGCGAAGGCCTTGCGGGGTTTTGTGTTTTTGATCTTAGCTTCCGCCCCCCGCGTCCCTGCGAAAGCGGGGACCTTCTGAGCCAAGG
>JBCDIP010000532.1:0-3082 GCA_038748855.1 Pseudomonadota bacterium | reverse complement strand
GCTGTTCAGTGCCCATTGTGACACCGGGCCTGTTTGATCTCATTGCAGACGGCAAGATCAAAGCCATCCAGGGCACGTTCAAAGAGTATGCCCCCGGCACCATCACCCTGTCGGGCGGTGAAGCGTTGCCGGCAGATCTCGCCATCCTCGCTGTGGGCTGGAAGCTTGGGGTGCCCTTCCTGCCGGAGACTTACCGCGAGAAACTCATCGAGGCGGACGGCCAATACCGCCTTTATCGGATCATCGCCAACCCGGACCTGCCAGACATGGGCTTTGTCGGCTTCAACTCCTCCTTCTGCACGGTGCTCAGCGCCGAGATGGCCGCCAATTGGCTCGTGCGGTATGCGGATGGCATGCTGGCCCGCCAGCCAACGCCGCAAGAGATGACCCAGAACATCGACATGATGCTCGACTGGAAGCGCACCAAGCGGCCGGCCGCCCAAGTTTACGGAGGCCTGTGCTCCGCCCCGTTCCACTTCCTGCATTTTGACGAACTTCTGGCCGACATGGGCGCCAAGGAGAACAAGCGCAACGTGCTTGCAGAGAACTTCACCCCGCCCAACGCGGAGGCCTATGGGCGCTTTCTCAGCTCAACTCCCCAGTACCGGCTTCAGCCTCAAGACCCCGCTTGAGCGGGCCAAGGTGCGCCTCAAACTTTGTCCAATTGGCTGAAGAGCCTGTGTACATGGCTTCGCGCACCTGGAGCGAGCTGGCCGTGGAGACCGCCCGGTCTGTTTCGTGGAACGCCAGGCACTGGTCTTCCCACTCCAGTCCGCACCACTCGATCAGCTTGCGGGTTTCAGCCTCCTGGTTCTCGGTGAGCCGCTCATAGTTGAGCTCATAAAACCCGTCGGAGAAGCGCTCGCGCCAGAATGCCATGATGTCTTCGTAGAGCTTGTAGAACGCCGCCACATCTTGAAGGTCAAAGGCGTAGCCCATGCCGGCAGCCGCAAAGAACTGCTTGAAGTTCGACCAGCATGTGGCCATCGGGTCACGGCTCACATGAATGATCTTGGCCTCCGGCATTGCGGCGCGGATGAAGCCGAGCCACAGGAAGTTGCCCGGCAGCTTATCGGTGATAAAAGGCTCAGCCACGTTCAAGGCCGTCAGGCCCGCCTGATAGCCCTTGCGCAGGGCTTTCAGCTTATAGGCATTGATGGACAGCCCCTTGCCCGGCGCCAGCTTGTCAAACTGGGGCCCGAGAATACGCCCAAGAATGGGAAGCTCGCCGGCACCGTGCACCTTGGAGTGGCTGGCAATGATCTGCTCCACCAGCGTGGTGCCGGACCGGGGCATGCCTAAGATGAAGATGGGCGTTTTGCTTCCATCTGCCGGCTTTAGGTCCTTAGCCTCAAGGCGCACATCCTTGCCGCTGGAAAATGTGGCCTTCACCTGATCGAACAGCCGTTTGTCACGCTCAGGCGTATAGCCCAGCTGGACTTTGCGCAACCGGTTGCCTTCAGACAAATGACCGTAGGCCTGTTCGATCTGGCCACATTCCTCTGATGCCTTGGCAAGAGCGAAGTGAAGCAGGATGCGGTCTTTGGAGCCCTCCGGTTTCTGCGCAAGCAGGGTCTGCATCTGAGCAATTTGTGGGTCGCCGCCGGAAAACTTCGTCGCCTTGGCCAGATTGTAGTGTGCGTGCACGTGACCCGGATCAGCGGCAAGGGCATTGCGGAAATCGCTGGTGCCCTCGTCCACCTGGCCAAGCTCATAGCGTGTCTGCCCCAGATTGGAGAGCGTCTCGGCATGGTTCGGCCGCAAGGCGAGCGCTGTCTTGTAGCTGGCCACCGCGTCCTCGTGGCGCCCGAGGTCTTTCAGCGCATTGGCAAGGCCCGCATGGGCATGGGCATTGTGCGGGCTGATCTCCAGCGCCTTCCTGCAGCGGCTCAACGCATCCTCCGGACGCTCCATCTCCAGATAGACCAGCGCAAGATTAACATGCGCCTCCACATAGTCCGGCAGATGCTTGATCGCCTTCGAATACGCCTCAACCGCCTCATCGAAGCGGCCAAGCTTCATGAACAGAAAGCCCATATTGTTATGGGCCGCTGCATAGGTGGATTGCACCTTCAGCGCCGAACGGTAGCAGTCCAGCGCAGCCTCAGGTTCTTCGCGCTCAGCATGAATGGTGCCCTTGATGTTGAGCAGCAGCTGCGACTTGGGATGATCGTTCAACAGCCCGGACACTGCGCTCATGGCGGCATCCAGCCGCCCGCTTTCGCGCAAGCCGATCACCTGGTCGACGGCGTCCCGGGTCAGCTCCGCCCGGGCGGCAGGGGTGGGCTCAAGGGCCATAAGGCAACGGATCCTAGTGCTGTGGAATGTGCTGCCACCATTTAGCGCCTTTTGCCCCACCACACAACGCTCAGCGCCGCTTGCGGCACGCCCTCACCTGCTGGCGCAGCACATAGTAGTCGGAAAGCGCGCCGCGCAGCCCGGCACAGGCGGATCCGCAGGCTTTCAGCTCTGCGTTCAGGCGATCCTGCTGGCTGCGGGAGTAGTGCTTCAAGGGCGGACAGCCCGCCCCCGGTGCAAGGCCGCCCGCACTGTTGGGCTGATGCAGGCACCCGGCCAAGATGAGGCTGGAAACAAGACAAAGGCAGATGCGCATCAGAACCTCCCCTCTTTCAGGATTTGCGACAGCCCATCGGCATCCGGCGCATTGACGGCCGCCTCGGCCTGCTCTTCGCGGAGAGCGCCGAGTTCAGCCTGGCGGCGGGCCGCGGCGCGGGCGTTTTCAGCCCTCACCTCCGCACGGCCTTGAGCCCGCCCCCTGTGCCGCGCCACAAAGAGAGCCACAAGCGCTCCGAGACCGGCGAAAAGCCCCGTCAGCCACTTGCCGAGCTCAGGCCCGGCAAGGGCACCGATCAGTTCCAGAACAAGATCCATAAGTCACACTCCATATTCGGTTGATTTTTTCATCCGTTCCCGGACGATGTAGAGCCCGAGCACCACGGCAACCAGGCTGAGCGCCAGAGGCCAGGCGATGACGTGCCAATCGAGCCCATCCGGCGCGAGGCCGGCGGCGCGTTCGGCAAGCGAGAGCATTTCGCCCAGTTGCTCAAAAACCACGGTAAGG
>JBCDIP010000531.1:0-3097 GCA_038748855.1 Pseudomonadota bacterium | reverse complement strand
CTGCGTTGCAGTCGAACAGGGGCAAGCCCGGCCATGAGCGCCAGAAGCAGCAGGGCCACCGCACCGGCCAAGATAAGCTTCGGGCTCACGCCCATGCGAAAACCCGCCATCAGGATCGCACCCACCGCGCCGACGGACGCAGCTTCTGTGGGGGTTGCGATACCGCCCAAGATGGAGCCCAGAACTGCGAAAATCAAAAGCAGAGGCGGTAAGATGGCGCTCATGACTTCATACGTCGAGGGTGCCTCGTTGAGCGCTTTCAGCGGCGGAGCCACGGAAGGGTTCAGCAGCGCGCGGCCGAAAATATAGACAATGTAGAGCACCACCAGCAGCAGGCCAGGGAAAAGCGCCGCGGCGAACGTCTGGCCCACCGAAATGGTGTCTATGGTGAACTTGCCCTGGGCGAATTGAGCCTGCTGGTAGGCATTTGAAATGACGTCCGACAGGATGATGAGCAAGGTGGAGGGCGGGATGATCTGTCCCAGCGTGCCTGAGGTGCAGACCATGCCGGAGGCAAGGCGCGGATCGTAGCCGCTGCGCAGCATTGTCGGCAGCGCGATCATGCCCATGGCGATCACGGTTGCCCCCACAATGCCGGTGGACGCCGCCAGTAAAGCCCCGACCAACACGACCGAAATGCCCAGACCCCCGGGGAGCCGGCCAAAGAGGCGGCCCATGGTTTGGAGCAAGTCTTCAGCAATCTGGCTCTTCTCAAGCACGACGCCCATGAACACAAATAAGGGTATTGCGATCAGCACATCGTTGGTCAAAAGCCCGAAGATGCGTTGCCCGAGCGCACCCATCAAAGACAGATCAAAGCTGCCCGTCATCCAGCCGAGCAAGGCAAACAGAGTGCCCACGCCCGCAATGGTGAAGGACACCGGATACCCGGCCAGGATGAGGCCGATGAGCACGGCGATCATGATGAGATCAAGAGGCATTGCCGCTGTCCTCATCCATCAGCATGGCCACATCCCGCAACAAGCACGCCAGCCCCTGGATTAAGAGCAAAATGCAAAAGGCCGGGATGAGCGATTTGAGGAGGAAGGAGGCCGGGATGCCGCCCACCGATATGGGGCCTTCCAGAATGGCCCAGGAGCTGGCAACGGACGGCCAGGAGTAGATCAGCAGGACCACCATGGCCGGTGCCAGCAAGACCACGTGGCCGACCATGTTGATCAGGGTTTGCAGCCGCTTGGAGGCTTTGGCGAAGAAGATGTCGACCCGCACATGGCCGTCCACCAGAAGTGTGTAGCCCGCAGCCAGCATGAACAGGCCGCTGTGAAAGTACATCACAGATTCGTTGAGCCACACGAAGCTGACGCCGAACACATAGCGCAGCAGCACCACGGCGAACTGAACGATCACCATGATGAGCGCAAACCAGCGCACAGATGCACCCACATACCGGTTTATCCGGTCAAGATAATCAGCCAGCCGGGTCATCCGCCTCCGTCCGCGCCCAATGAGACGCCGGCACCGCTTCACGCAGGTGCCGGCGGCAATACGTTAGTACTTATAGTCTAAGGCGCGGGCATTCATCTGCCCGTTGTCGGCATAGGTCATGTACTGCGCCACGGACGTGCGGTAGGCGAGGAAGCTCTCCGTGATCTCGCGCACCAGAGCATCATCATCTTCGCGCAGGTCGGCCATCACTTCGCCGGCCGCATTACCGAACGCAACGATGACGTCCTCCGGCAGTTTGTGAACCTTAACCCCTTGCTCGCTCACAAGCTTCTGCAGCGCCAGAGCGTGTTTGGTGGTGTACTCAGTCCAAACCGGGTTGTAGAGGCTCTCGCAAGCAAGGCTCACAGCCTGCTTGAGATCTTCCGGCAAGCCTTCATAGGCCTTCAGGTTGACGCCGCATTCTTCTGCAGAGGAGGGCTCGCCAACGCCCGGCCAGTAATAGTGCTTGGCCACCTGATAGTAGCCTAGCGCGCTGTCCGTCCAAGGGCCGATGAACTCGCCCGCATCGAGAGCGCCTGACTGCAGCGCCTGGAACATGGCGCGCCCGCCCATGGCTTGAACCGACATGCCGATCTTTGCGCACATTTCCGAGGCCAGGCCCGTGGTGCGGAATTTGAGGCCTTTTAGGTCGTCCACCGATTTGATTTCAGTGCGGAACCAGCCCTGCCACTGGGGCCCGGAATTGCCGCACAGGAAAGGCTTCAGACCGAAGCGCGCATACATCTTGTCGTAAAGTGCCTGACCGCCCCCATGGGTCAACCAGCCCACCTGTTCATCAGCGCGCAACCCGAACGGTTGGGAGCCGAACAGCAAAATCCCTTTGGATTTTGAACCCCAATAGGCTGGCACGGCATGGTAAAGCTCAGCAGTGCCTTGAGAGACCGCATCAAACACACCGCGGCCCGGCACCAGTTCGCCGGCTGCATAGAGCTTAACCTCGATGCGTCCGCCGGACAGCGCCGTAATCCGTTTTGCCAAGTTCTCCGCCGCAACGCCTGGTCCAGGCAGGTTCTTGGGCCATGCGGTGACCATCTTCCATTGCATCACATCTTGCGCAATGGCGGGTGTGGCGAGCGGGACAGCAGCCGCGCCAGCTGCAGCAGTCTTTATAAAATCTCGTCGCTTCATGGATCCTCTTCCTTGGTGTTGTGTGAGGTTGAAACTTTTTTATAGACACATCATTTGAGTATTATGTATGCACATAATATGTCAACCCATCTGACCAGAGATGACTGAACCGGCCCGCCTGTCCTGGAAGCTCGTGCGTGATGCTATTCACGCGCGGATTTTGGATTCCACCTATGGTCCCGGCGACAAGCTGCCGAAAGACCAATGCCTCGCCGAAGAGCTCGGCTGTGCCAGGACCACGGTGCAGCGGGCCATGCGCGATTTGTCGGACAGCGGAATTGTGGAGCGCAGGCGCAAGGGCGGCACCCATGTGCGAACAGATCCCGTCACCCGGGCGACGCTCGACATTCCGATCACCCGCAAAGAGGTGGAGCAAAAAGGAGCGGTTTACGGCTATCAACTGGTCAATCTCACCACTACCCAAGCCCCGCTTGTGATTGCTGGAAAGTTCGAGCTTTCCGCCCCCACCACCATGCTGCACATCGAAGCGCTGCACCTGGCT
>JBCDIP010000530.1:0-3104 GCA_038748855.1 Pseudomonadota bacterium | reverse complement strand
GTGCGCTTTATCTCCGCCAAAAAAGGTGAGCCGGAGTGGCGGCTGGAATGGCGCCGGGACGCGTTCCGGCGCTGGCTAACGAGGGAAGAGCCCGAAGGGGCCCGGGTGGACTATCCCAAGTTCGACTTCCGGGATCTACACTACTATGCAGCGCCGAAAACCACTGAAGGGCCGAAGTCCCTGGATGAGGTCGATCCTCAGCTTCTGGAAACCTACGCCAAACTGGGCATTCCGTTGAAAGAGCAGGAACTGCTCGCCGGTGTGCGCAAGCGCGGCGAACCGAGCCAGTTGGATGACATAGATGGCGAAAGCTACGGCTCCGGCAAGGTGGCTATTGATGCGGTGTTCGATTCCGTGTCCGTGGTGACCACCTTTAAGGACGAATTGGCCAAAGCCGGCGTCATCTTCTGCTCTATCTCAGAGGCAATTAAGGAGCATCCCGACCTGGTGAAGAAGTACCTTGGCTCGGTTGTGCCCAAGTCGGATAACTTCTACGCAACGCTGAACTCGGCGGTCTTCTCAGATGGGTCGTTTGTTTACATCCCCAAGGGCACCCGCTGCCCCATGGAGCTGTCCACATACTTCCGCATTAACGAGGAAAACACAGGCCAGTTTGAACGCACGCTTATCATCGCCGATGAGGGCTCCTATGTGAGCTATCTGGAAGGCTGCACCGCGCCCATGCGTGATGAGAACCAGCTTCATGCAGCCGTGGTTGAACTGGTGACCCTGGATGATGCGGAGATCAAGTACTCCACCGTCCAGAACTGGTATCCGGGTGATGCGGATGGCAAGGGCGGCATCTACAACTTCGTCACCAAGCGGGGCGATTGCCGCGGAAAGAACTCCAAGATCTCCTGGACCCAAGTTGAAACCGGTTCGGCCATCACCTGGAAGTACCCGTCCTGCATTCTGCGTGGAGATAATTCACAAGGCGAGTTCTACTCGATCGCCATCTCTAATGGTCGCCAGCAGGTAGACAGCGGCACCAAGATGATCCATTTGGGCAAAAACACCTCCAGCCGTATCATCTCTAAGGGGATCTCGGCCGGCAAGTCGTCGAACACCTATCGTGGCCTGGTCTCCGCCCACCGCAAGGCAACAAACGCACGGAACTTCACCCAATGTGATTCCCTGCTGATTGGCGATGCTTGCGGGGCCCACACGGTGCCGTACATCGAGGCAAAGAACTCGAGCGCCACGTTTGAGCACGAGGCCACCACCTCAAAGATCTCTGACGATCAGATGTTCTATGCCCAGCAACGCGGGCTCAATGAGGAAGAGGCCGTAGCTCTCATCGTGAACGGGTTCGTGCGCGATGTGCTGCAGCAGCTGCCGATGGAATTCATGGCCGAAACCCAAAAGCTGATCGGCATCAGCTTGGAAGGTTCGGTTGGATAGAAATGTTCTGGGCGCGAGAGCCCGAGATGTAAGGAACACTACAGTGAGCATACTGGATATCAAGAATCTGCATGTGAAGATCGAGGACGAAGACACTGAAATTCTTCGTGGAATCGATTTGACGGTCAACCCCGGCGAAGTGCACGCCATCATGGGGCCGAACGGCTCCGGCAAGTCTACTTTGTCCTACGTTCTGTCCGGCAAGGACGATTATGAGATCACGGACGGGTCCGTCACCTACAAGGGTGAAGACCTTTTGGAAATGGAAGTGGACGAGCGGGCGTCAGCCGGCGTGTTCCTGGCCTTCCAATACCCGATTGAGATCCCGGGTGTGCCGACCATGACCTTCCTGCGCACAGCGCTTAACGCCCAGCGCAAAGCGCGCGGCGAGGAGGAGCTGACCACACCGGCCTTCATGAAGCTGGTGCGCGAGAAATCGCAAATGCTGAAGATCCGTCAAGAGATGCTGAAGCGTCCCGTCAATGTGGGCTTTTCCGGCGGTGAGAAGAAGCGCGCAGAGATCCTGCAAATGGCTGTGCTTGAGCCCAGCCTGTGTGTGTTGGACGAGACCGATTCCGGCCTCGACATTGATGCGCTGAAGATCGTTGCAGAAGGCGTCAATGCCCTGCGCTCGCCTGACCGGGCGATGGTGGTCATCACCCACTATCAGCGCCTATTGGAATACATCGTTCCGGACTATGTGCACGTGCTGTCCCAGGGCCGCATCGTGAAGTCCGGCGGCAAAGAGCTGGCCTTGGAGCTGGAAGAATCCGGCTATGAGAGCTTCACCGAGCAGGCAGCATAAGGGATCGGCCAAGAAAAATGAGTGGAATTGCAAACAGAACGCCGGCTGAGGAGGCTTTTGTTAGCGGTTTTGCCGCTGCTGAAGCGTCACTGCCCTCGGCAGACTGGCTAAAACGCAAGCAGGCCTTGGCGGCCTTCAGCGAGCTTGGTCTGCCCCACCGCCGTATCGAAGCTTGGAAATATACCGACCTTCGCAACTTGGTAGATGGTGCCTATCCGGCCCAGACCGAAACAACGCTTGTTGATGTTGAGCAGGTCCAGAGCCTTGCCAAACAGTCCATCTTCGGCGACATCAGCCGCTCCACCGCCGTCTTTGTTGATGGCCGTTTCCGCAGCGAGTTGTCGTCGCTGCCGGAGAGTGACACGATCGAGATCGTATCCATTTCCGATGCGGCTGCGAGTGCACCAGGTTGGCTCAGCGACACACTGGGCACTGTGGTCCCGCAGCAGGACGATGCCGTTTCTGCGCTCAACACCGCCTACATGAGCGATGGCGCTGCCATTCACGTGACAGGCGAGAGCAAAGAGCCCCTGGAACTGGTGTTTGTACACTCCGCAGGCCAGCCACGCACCGTCTCGCAACGTATGCTGATCGTGGTGGACGCCGGCGCCTCGTGTGAGCTGTTCGAGACCCATATTGCACCGGCCGATGCCCGCTATGTGAGCACAGTGGTCACCGAAGTGGTGCTGGGTGATGGTGCGACCTTTGATCATGTGAAGACGCAGCGTGATGGCGCAGAGGCCGTTCACCTGGCCAACCTTCATGCTAAACTCGGCGCAGAAGCCACATTCAACAGCTTCTCTGCCACAACCGGAGGACGCGTCAGCCGTCAGCAGGCATTTGTCGAATATGCTGGCGAGCACACGACTGCGAACATCTCCGGCGTCTATCTCTTGGC
>JBCDIP010000529.1:0-3109 GCA_038748855.1 Pseudomonadota bacterium | reverse complement strand
TAAGCTGGTCCTCTAAAGCTCCGTCACAATATTCCGCGGGTGCCACGCAACGGATGTTTCTGCGCCAGCGCGGCGCGGATGGGTACATGCACGAGGTCTGGGGCAACCATAAGGGCGCAGCAGGGTTTCAGACCTGCGATCTCCACTGGCGCGTTTCTGTTGATGGCCACGAGCAACTGAGCGCCGACGGCGAATGGCACATCCCAGGAGATCTCTCCGTGCCCTTTGATCCGCTTAAGCTCGCGCTATCGACGCAACCGTCAGCCGCTGTCAAATAAAAGCCCCCCGGGCCGTGACCCGAGGGGCATGTGTCACGAAAACTCAGATCAGCTTACGACTGCTTTCCGAGCGCACTAATGAGCGTGGTGAGATTGTGTTCAAACATCTTCTCGTAGCTCGTTGCCGGACCACCGCGCTCTGACAACGCGTCAGAATAGATCTTTCCGCCAATCTTGATACCGGTCTCCCGCGAGATCTGCTCAACCAGCGCCGGGCTGGTGATGTTCTCCACGAACAGCGCGCCAGCCTTCACCTTCTTGAGGTGATCGATCAGGTCCGCAAGCTCTTTGGCAGAGGGCTCTGCCTCAGTATCGATGCCGACCGGAGCCAGGAAGGTCATGCCATAGCCGTTTGCCAGGTAGCCAAACGCATCGTGCGCGGTGACAACGGTTCTGCTCTCCGCCGGCAGTTTTGCGATCTCGCCCAACGCACGATCGTGCAGGGCTTTAAGCCGTTCGTTATAGGCTTTGGCGTTGGCCTTGTAGGCATCCGCGTGGTCCGGATCCACTTCTGCCATGTTCTTCGCGATATTGTTCACGTAGATCATGCCATTGGTGAGGGTGTTCCAGGCATGCGGATCGGTCTCGCCGTCCACCTTCAAGGGCGTAATGCCTTCCGTGGCGACGAACACTTTGCCCTTGGTGCCGGAGTTCTCAATCAGGGTCTGTGACCAGGTCTCAAATCCAAGGCCGTTCACGAAAATCACCTTAGCGTCTGCAACCGCCTTCGCGTCGCCCGCGTTCGGCGTGTAGACATGGGCATCGGCATCCGGACCCACAATGGTTGTGACGTCGGCAAGATCACCGGTCACTTGCTGAACCATATCCCCAAGGATGGAAAAACTGGCCACAACCTTGATCTTGTCATGAGCCGATGCGGGCACTGCCCAAAGGGCCAAGCCGGCAATCAGCAACGCACTAAATAGTCTTTTCATACACCTTTTCTCCTGTCTTTGAGTTTGTGTGTTCGTCAGATGAAGCCTTTCGGCGGTTAGGATTGAGGCGTGCGCCCACGTGGAAACCTTGATGGGCGAACACCAAGCTGAAGAAGAAGATCACGCCCGCCACGAGCACGATCGCCGGGCCCGACGGCACCTCCGGCAAATAGAACGAGACAATCAGGCCGATCCAGCAACTCGTCAGCGCAAACACGAAGGTGAGCAGCAGATAGCTGGTGATGGTGGAGACCCAATAGCGCGCCGCCGTCGCCGGGAGGATCATCAGCCCCACGGCCATCAGCGTACCCAACGCCTTAAATGCACCGAGTAGATTGAGCACCACCAACAGCATGAACCACTGGGTGACCAGGCCGGGATACTTGGACTGGCTTTCGTAAAACACCGGATCAATCGTGTTGATGATGAGCGGCCTCAAAAGCACGGCAAAACTCACCAGAGTGATGGTGGCCGTAGCACCAATCAGGATCAGCGTTTCATTATCAATGCCCAGGATCGACCCAAACAGAAAGCTCTTAAGCGGAACAGCTGAGCCCGCCGCAGAGAGGATGAAAATCCCGAGCGCAAGGGCGATGAGATAGAGTGAGGCCAGACTGGCGTCTTCCCGGATGATGGTCATGCGCGCCAGGAGGCTGGTTAAAACCGCAACCAGGATACCCGCCGACAGGCCGCCAACAATCATCGAGCCCACCGACAGCCCTGCCACAACGAACCCAATCACGATGCCCGGCACGATGGCATGGGCCATGGCCTCGCCGGCAAGCGATAGGCGCCTGAGCACCAGAAACGCGCCGACGGGCGCAACCGAGAAGCTCAACACCATGGTGGCTGCCAGGGCGCGCACCATGAACTCATATTCCAGCCACTCAAACATGCGCCTCCTCCGGCTTTGCATACATGGCTTGGATCCAGGAGGCCTGGCTTTCAGACATGTACTTCAAAGCGACCAGATTGCTAGGCGTCAGTGTCTCTGTGGGAGCACCGAACCGGGTGCGTCCGTCTCCCACCAGCAGGGCTGAGGTGCAATGCTCCAAGACCGCCGTCAGGTCATGCAACACCAGGATGATCGTGCGCCCCTCCCCTGCCCACTCATCAATCAAGGACAAGAGCGCAGCCTCGGTGGACTGATCGACAGCGGTGAAGGGTTCATCGAGCAGGATCAGGGAGGCATCCTGCACCATGGTGCGGGCAAACAGCGCGCGCTGCAGCTGACCTGCGGACAGTTTGTAGAGCGGCATATCGGCAATCTCGAGCGTACCCGTTCGCTCCAGAGCGGCCTGAATGCGCGCCTGGCACGCCGCATCGATACGGCCGGCGAGCCCAAGTCCGGACCACGCGCCCATGGCCGCCAGGTCTCGCACCCGGATCGGAAAGCGGCGGTCGAATTCAGTTTGTTGACCCAAATAAGCAATCGTCTCCGGCTTGCCACCTGGCCAAGTCAGCTGGCCGGTAACAGGCGACAAGGTTCCCAGGATTGTCTTGATGAGGGTGGATTTGCCCGAGCCATTGTGGCCCACCACGGCGAACACGTCGCCGGGCGCGAGCTCAAAGGCAATATCGCGGACCAGGGGCACACCGCCGTAGCCAAGCGTGAGCCCTGCCGCCGAGAGGAGGGCAGGCGTCATCTTAGGACCAAAGTGTGCTTAAACGGCGATGGTCGCGGCGATAACGGCCCACAGCATGGCGCACGTGACAGCCACCATGATGAGATGACGGCGCGTACTAGCGGTGGTGAAGTTAAATTCCGACCGGTCTCCGGCCTCAGGATTTTGTATAGACATAAGGAACTCCCTTAGGGACACCCGCCCCGAACATGGGTTTCTTTATGCCTGGCAGGTCTTCTGGCTCGTGGTTATTGGGCTTATCTGTGCTCGC
>JBCDIP010000528.1:0-3122 GCA_038748855.1 Pseudomonadota bacterium | reverse complement strand
CTCGGAACCGGCTCTTCCAATCTGGACCAGCGTGGTTGCTTTCTGTGGTCTCGGGCTTGGGCAGGTCCACAACGCCAGGGCGAGCCGCATCAGCAATCGAGCCGTTCACATAGTATCCTGAGCGTTCGCGGGAGACCAAGTAGCCGTCATCGATCAGGCTTTGGTAGGCAAGCACCACAGTGTTGCGTGAGACGCCCAGGATCTTGGCCATTTTCCGCGTGGAGGGCAGGGGCTCTTCGTGGCCCAACTGGCGGTCCAGTATGGCCGAGACCAGGGTTTCGCGGATTTGGGCCTGGAGGCTGTTGACCTCATTCTTGCGGATGTGGAAGAGAGTGTCGCGCATAAACTGGTTCTCCTCTGGGCCAGATGGTGGTCCAGATAGGGCTGAAAATATCTCTGATTGGCTCTAGCTTAGGTCCAATTTGGCGAGTAGTATAGAGAGAATTCGCCAAATTGGGGCCAACTGCGACAATATTGGGCGCGATCTGGCCCCAAAAAGGGGTATTTCTTGGTTAAACGCAGGACCACTCGTGATGTGGCGCCCTGCAAAAACAACTTGGGTGGCATTTTAGGAAAGGGCCCATGCCATGAACGCACCGCTCGCAAACGTTTCCGTCAACTCTCTTGAAGCTCATTGGATGCCGTTCACGGCCAATAAGGACTTTAAGGCTGAGCCGCGCCTGCTGGTAAAGTCGGAAGGTGTCTATGCTTGGGACCACAAGGGCGGAAAGGTCATCGATGGCTCATCGGGTCTGTTCTGCGTCCCGGCCGGCCATGGCCGCAAAGAGATTGCAGATGCTGTTCATGAAGCGCTTTTGACAAACGATTATTGCTCACCCTTCGGCACCGGGCAGCCTACGTCGTTTACGCTTGCTCAAATGGTGGCCAACATCACGCCCGAGCCGATCAATCATGTGTTCTTCGTGAACTCAGGCTCAGAAGCGGTGGACACGGCCCTGAAGATCGCCATGGCGTATCACCGGGCGAAGGGCGATGGTCAGCGGACCCGCTTTGTGTCGCGAGAACGGGCTTATCATGGCGTGAACATTGGCGGCGTATCGTTGTCAGGCATGGTGCGCAACCGCGAGACGTTCACCGGTGTGATGCCGAATGTCGTGTGCATGCGTCACACCTGGAACCCGGAAGAGCGCTTTGTGCGCGGCCAGCCGGAAAGCGGGGCGGAGCTGGCGAACGATCTCCAGCGCTTCTGCGAAACTTATGGCGGCTCCACCATTGCGGCGGTGTTCGTTGAGCCGGTGGCGGGTTCTACGGGTTGTCTGGTTCCGCCGAAAGGCTATCTGGAGCGTCTGCGCGAGATTTGCGATGAGCACGGCATTCTTCTGGTGTTCGATGAAGTGATCACCGGTTTTGGCCGGATCGGGGCGCCGTTTGCATCCCAACTGTTCGGCGTCACACCGGACATCATGACCATGGCCAAAGCGCTCACCAACGGCTCGCAGCCGATGGGTGCAGTTGGTGTGAAAGATGAGATCTACGACACCGTGATGGAAGCCTCGCCGCAATCGGCCATCGAGTTCTTCCATGGCTACACCTACTCAGGCCACCCGGCCTCCTGTGCCGCCGGCGTTGCCACCCAACAGATCTACATAGACGAGAACCTCTTCGATCGGGCGGCTGAGATGTCCGAGTATTTCCTGGATGGGATCTTCAGCCTGCAGGATCTGGACATTGTGACCGACATTCGCGGCATTGGCATGATGGCGGGTGTTGATATTGCAGCCAAAGGGGCTCCTGGCGCGCGTGGCGGCGGAGTTCAGAAGCGCCTGTTCTGGAACGGCATGCACGTGAAGTTCACCGGCGATTGCGGCATCGTTGCTCCGCCGTTTGTGTCTGAGAAGAGCCATATCGATGAAATGATCGAGAAGCTCCGCATGACGCTGGAACAAGAGCAAGCAGCCAGCTAGCGCTGGTGCGTGCGGGATCTGGCGCCGGGTGTTATGGTCGGGGCCGCCCCACGCAGCACTAGACCTGACCAAGCTGTCTGAAAGAAGACGCAGGGCGCGACTTTTGCGCTCTGCGCGCCGCTGTCGCGTTTGCGTCATCGTCAGTTACTGCCATTACGGGACATCGCCTCCGTTCGCGTGGGCGCCGAAAGGATTGATATCTTGTCTAACCAGCCTCAGGTAGACACTTCGCCCAAGACTTGGGACGAGATCAAAAGCACCACATGCTACATGTGCGCATGCCGGTGTGGCATCAAGGTGTATCTCAAGGACGGGACGGTCACCTACATTGAGGGCAATCGGGACCATCCGGTGAATGGCGGCGTCTTATGCGGCAAGGGTTCTGCCGGCATCATGCAGCACTATTCACCGGCGCGGCTTCGCAAACCTCTGCTGAGGGTGGGCCCACGCGGGTCTGGGGAGTTCCGTGAGCTGGATTGGGAAGAAGCGCTCAGGCTGGCGACCACTTGGTTATCGCAGGTGCGCAATGAAGATCCGCGCAAACTGGCGTTCTTTACCGGCCGAGATCAGTCCCAATCGCTAACAGGGTTTTGGGCCATCCAATACGGCACGCCGAACTACGCGGCCCATGGCGGGTTTTGTTCGGTGAACATGGCCGCTGCCGGGCTCTATACCATTGGCGGCTCTTTCTGGGAGTTTGGTGAGCCTGATTGGGAGCACACTAAGTATTTCATGCTTTTCGGTGTCGCTGAGGAGCACAGCTCCAACCCGCTGAAAAAGCATCTGGGCAAGCTGAAGGAACGGGGCGCCAAGATTGTCTCGGTGAACCCGGTGCGCTCAGGCTATTCGGCGATTGCTGATGAATGGGTGGGCATCCGGCCAGGCACTGACGGGCTTTTCGTCGCCGCCCTGATCCATGAGATCCTCAGAAGCGGCCAAGTGGATCTGGATTACCTGGCGCGGTACGCCAATGCGGGTTGGTTGGTGATCGATGACCCGGACGCCGATGACCATGGGCTCTTTGCGCGCGATGAGCACGACAAGCCCCTATGCTTCGACAAGACATCCGAAGAGCTGAAGAGCGCGTTACTGCCAGACATCGCGCCCGCGCTTGTTGGGCAATTTGAACTTGCCGATGGACGCAAAGCGGTGACGGCGTTCCAACTCCTTTCGCAGCGGTTCCTGGAGGAGAAGTAT
>JBCDIP010000527.1:0-3130 GCA_038748855.1 Pseudomonadota bacterium | reverse complement strand
GAAGTGGCCCGCACGCTGGATTAGCACGCACACGCCGGACCACCGGCGTTGGAAAACCGAAAACTAAAATGAACCGATCTGAGACACACCGGGGGCCGAGCCAACGCCAACTGCGCGTTGGCGAGCTGGTGCGCCACGCACTGGCCGACCTCTTCAATCGTGGCGAGATTGCCGACCCGGCCTTAAGCGCTGGCCTCACCGTGCTGGAAGTGGCAATGACGCCCGATTTGAAGATTGCCCATGCCTATGTGATGCCGCTGGCGGGCGAAGGGCGCGATGAGGTGGTGAACGCGCTTTATAAGAACAAAAAGTTCATCCGCGGGCAGATTTCCAAGCAACTTGCCCTGAAGTACATGCCGGACCTGCGCTTCCATCTGGATAAGACGCTGGATTATGCCAGCCATATTGATGACCTTTTGGACGATCCCAAAGTGGCTCAAGACTTGGAACAGGACGGCACCTAGAGAGCCATGGCCAGACGCAAGAAAGGCGATCGGGTGCATGGCTGGGTCATCCTCGATAAGAGACTGACTATGACCTCCACCCAGGCGGTGGGGGCCGTGCGCCGCCTGTTTAATGCTCAAAAGGCGGGCCACGGCGGAACCTTAGATCCACTGGCCACCGGCTTGCTGCCCATTGCACTTGGAGAAGCCACCAAGACCGTGCCGTTCATCATGGACAGCACCAAGACCTACCGCTTTACCGTGGAATGGGGGGCTGAAACCACCACGGATGATGCTGAGGGCGAAATCACCCAGACTTCAGATCAGCGGCCGGATGAGGAGGCTATCCGCGCGGTGCTGCCTGAATTCACTGGCTTGATCAGCCAGGTCCCGCCACAGTTCTCCGCCCTGAAGGTGGATGGCGCCCGAGCCTATGATCTGGCGCGGGACGGCGAAGAGGTTGAGCTGGCCGCCCGGGAAATCCTGATTGACAGCTTTGAGCTGGTTTCCCAAACGGATGCCAATCATGCCGTCTTTGAAGCGGTGTGCAGCAAGGGCACCTATGTGCGGGCCCTGGCGCGGGACATGGGCCGGGAGCTTGGATGCTTCGGACACGTGTCGGAACTGCGCCGGACGCAAGTTGGGCCGTTTAACGAAGATGATATGATTTTGCTGGATCAATTGGACGATTTGCGCCATAAGGGCGCCGGCCAGGAGGCCATGTATGAGTATCTCCTGCCGCTTGAGACCGCGCTGGACGACATCCCGGCGCTGGCCGTGAGCGCAGAAGATGCGGCGAGACTGAGAAACGGTCAAGCCGTCATCGTGCGGGGACGCGACGCTCCCATCCTGCAAGGAACCATTTTGGTGGAACACAGGGGTGACCCTGTTGCTTTGGCAGAAATGGAACAAGGGGCGGTGCATCCCAAGCGCGTTTTTAACCTAACCTAGAGTGCGTGCGGAACGTGCGGCTCTCAACAAATGGAGTACCCGATGTCGATTTCCCCTGAGCGCAAACAAGAGCTCATCAAAGAATATGGAACTGTGGACGGCGACACCGGTTCGCCGGAGGTTCAAGTTGCAATCCTTACCGAGCGCATCAAAAACCTGACCGAACACTTCCAAGACCACAAAAAAGACAACCATTCCCGCCGCGGCCTTCTGAAAATGGTCTCGCAGCGCCGTAAGCTGCTCGACTATATGCGAGGCAAGCAGGAAGAGCGGTACCAAGATCTTATCAAGAAACTTGGCATTCGCCGCTAAGCAGAGATTGTTAGTCTGTCTCAACCAAATATCGAATACCCGGCTTTGGCCGGATATTGCTTCAGTCGCGTTATGTAGAGTGAGCAATACGCCGTATGCGGAGGTCCGCATGGGGCGAACTATCCCTGGGCGGCGGCAATGGGGCCGCCCGTCCATCGTGCCCGATTGGGATGCTGCAAAGGAAAGTTATCGCAGCGCAGGGCACATATAAGGAAAATCCGAATGTTTGATGTTCAAACCGTAGAAATTGAATGGGGCGGAAGGCCGCTCAAAATCGAAACTGGCAAAGTGGCCAGACAAGCCGATGGCGCCGTGATGGTGACCTATGGCGAAACAACCGTTATGGCGACCGCAGTGGCCGATCGCACACCGCGCGCCGGGATCGACTTCTTCCCGCTCACTGTGAACTATCAGGAAAAGGCCTACGCCGCAGGCAAGGTGCCGGGCGGTTACTTCAAGCGCGAAGGGCGCCCTTCTGAAAAAGAAACCCTGGTGAGCCGGTTGATCGACCGTCCGATCCGTCCGCTGTTCGCTAAAGGCTTTAAGTGCGAAACCCAAATCATCGCAACCGTGCTGTCCCACGATCTTGAGAACGATCCGGACGTGGTGGCCATGGTGGCGACCTCTGCCGCGCTGACCCTCTCCGGTATTCCCTTCATGGGCCCGATTGGTGCAGCCCGCGTGGGTGTGATTGACGGCGCCTACGTGCTGAACCCCACCCTCGACCAGATGGAAGACAGTGATCTTGATCTGGTGGTGGCGGGCACCCAAGACGCCGTTCTCATGGTGGAATCAGAAGCCAAGGAACTGTCCGAAGACATGATGCTTGGCGCCGTGATGTTTGGCCACGCTGAAATGCAATCCGTCATGGACGCGATCATTGATCTGGCCGAGCGCTGCGCGAAAGAGCCGCGTGATGTTGAAGTCAAAGACCTCTCTGAACTGCAAGGCAAAGTAGACGGCCTGGCCACTGATGGCCTGACCACCGCTTATAAAGAAGCCGACAAAATGACCCGTCAGGACATGGTCGCCGAGACCAAAGACAAGGTCATGGCCGAACTTGCTCCGGAAGATGGCGATGTTGACCCGCTGGAAGTGGGCGCTTGCTTCAAGACTCTGGAGAAGAACATCGTGCGTGGCTCGATCATCGAGACCAAGAAGCGCATCGATGGCCGCTCCCTCGATCAGGTGCGCCCGATCGTGGCCGAAGTGGGCATTCTGCCCCGGGCCCACGGTAGTGCCCTGTTCACCCGCGGGGAAACCCAGGCTCTTGTGGTGACCACTCTGGGCACCGGTGAAGACGAGCAGTTTGTTGATGCTCTGGAAGGCACCTACAAAGAAAACTTCCTTCTGCACTACAACTTCCCGCCCTTCTCCGTTGGTGAGACCGGCCGCGTCGGCTTTACCGGCCGCCGCGAAGTGGG
>JBCDIP010000526.1:0-3141 GCA_038748855.1 Pseudomonadota bacterium | reverse complement strand
TTGCTCGCATTTCCCGCTCACAGATATGGGCAACCGGATGCGCTTCGTGGCCCGTTACGGCCACATGTTTCGGTGGTGCCCAGGCTTGGATTGGCTCAAGTGGGATGGTCGCCGGTGGGCGCGCCTCGATGACGATGGGGAAGTGCTCCGCTGCGCTCAAGAAACCGTTGCGCAGATCCGCTATGAGGCCGAGGCCCTAAGCGGCTCTGATCAGGATGAGGTCATCGAGGAGAAGCGCAGCGGCGACATCATGAAATCCGACCTGGTGGCCAAGTGGGCAATGACGTCCCAGGCTTCAGGTCACATTCGGTGCATTGGACCTTTGGCGGCCGCTTATTTGAAGGTCTCGGTCTCAGATCTCGACACCGACGATTGGAAACTGAACGTTCTGAACGGGACGCTCCACATCCGAAAAACCAATGATGGGAGCGATTACGTCCTGCTGCAGCGCCACGATCCGGACGATTACATCACCAAGCTCGCTCCTGTTTCCTACGATCCGGATGCGCCTTGCGAGCAGTACGATAAGTTCTTCCAGCGTGTGCAGCCAAAACCGGAGATGCGCCGGCACCTTCACATTGTCGGAGGCATTTCCGGCATCGGTGACACGTCCTACCATGCCATGTGGTTCTTCTGGGGGAAGGGTCGAAACGGGAAGGGCACCTGGCTGGAAACGTTGGCTCATGTGCTTGGCGACTATGCCGACTCCGTGGACATGTCCACGTTCATGGACTCAGGCCGTGCGCGCGGGGGTGGCGATGCAACGCCAGACCGAATTCCCCTGATCGGTGCGCGATCTGTGCGGGCCACCGAGCAGAAAAAGAAAGGGACATTGGACGGCGCGTTTATCAAGGCTGTGACCGGCGGCGACGAAATGACGGCGCGGGATCTCAACAAGCCGGTGATCAAGTTCTATCCGAAGTTCACGCTCGTCATGATGGGCAACTATCGCCCGCGGATTGATGAGACCGACGAGGGCCTCTGGGGCCGATTAAAGCTGGTGCCCTGGGGCGAATACCTGCCTGAGGCTGAGCGTGATGAGGCATTGCCCAAAAAGCTGCAAGCGGAGGCCTCGGGGATACTCAACCGGTATCTCGACGGACTGCGCGACTTTATGGACAACGGTCTTTGCGTCCCAGATGAGGTGCGCCAGGCCACCGAGGAGTTCAGAGGCGACAGCGACGTTTTGGGCATGTTCATGGACCAATGCACTAAGACTGCCATAGGTGCCAAGGTCCAAAGCTCATCGTTGTTTGAGCTGTTTCAGGCCTGGGCCGCATTCACGGCCGAGACGGGTAAATGGACACAGACCAAGTTCAGCAAGGAACTGCGCGAACGCGGTTACGTGAAGAAGCATTCCGATTTGGTGTGGTGGCTCGACATCGAGACAACGAAATCAGTTGGGGATTTTGGCACTTACGATCAAGACGGGAACTTCCGCGTGAAGAAGCGCCAGGACGGTGATGGTGCCGATCCGCCGGCGCCAGATCCCGATGATCCGGGCTTTGAGGGTTTGTGAATGGCATCAGCTAACTCTCCCAACCCTCCCGGAGCTAAAGAAACCCTCCCGCCAAATAACCTAGTGATTTCAACGTCTCTGGGAGGGTCAGGCTGTTTGGGAGGGTTTCGTGCACCTTGTTCTCATGCGCGCAGGCGCGGGCGCGTGAGAATAAGAACTACAGAACACTCCCAACCCTCCCGGACCGGAGGGTTGGGCCATTTAAGTTTTTGAGTTGTTTGGTTTTTTTTGATTGGAAGGTTTGGGTAATCCGCCTCCCGTTTAGTGGGAGGGCTGTAACAGGCCTCCCGGTGGCACAATCAGGAGATTGAATATGGCAGGTCGGCCAAGAAAAGACTGCAAGCGGAAGAAGAACGGCAAGGCCGCAGACTACGTTCCCGTGGATGTGCAGCGAGAGGTGGTTGCAGCACAGCGCCTGCGAAAGGTTGCGCACACTATGGCCAGGAGAGATGTAACTGGAACGCCGGCCGGCCTGTTGTTCATTCAAGGTTTCCTGAACGAAGAGGAGCTGAATGCCGACCTCCAGTTCTCCATTCTTGTGAGGCGCTATGCTTCTATAACCGGTGTCAAGATGGGACCGCCCAAAGTCGTTACGTTGGATCTGACGTCTGGCACAGGGGGTCGCTATGAGCCCGACGAGGCAGAGATCACGGCCGTGAAGGCACACTATGCTGAGGCACACCGCTGTCTAGAATTGGCCGGCTCAGCGGCCATGAAGGAGGTAACAAGCTGCAGCGTGTTCCAGAATGAGTGCCACGAACGATATGCCTACCGGCACGGCCTACGCGCGTTGGCCTGGCTGTTCAGGGTGACAAGCGGCCCACTCGCGCTAACCCGTGGCCAACGCAAGCGTGCTGGCGTGCGTGGTGCAATGGCCCCAGGAGCACGGCCGACCAATCGTCCAGATCTCCAAGATGAAGCTTAGAGCGTGGTCGGCTGCGCGATTCGTCTTGGCTTGACAAATCACGAATCAGCCAAGTAATTGGGGATTAATGCAGATGACGGACTGCGCCCGGAGCCCCCTCCGGGCGTTTTTCGTTTCAGCATAGGTTTGGAGGATGCCATGCGGGCGCGGCTGTAATGGTCGCTTTTAGTAAGTGGCGTCTTGGTACCTTTCGTTAGTGGGACTGCGACGGCGGTGCTGGTTAATCTTCAGCCCCGCCGTTTCTTTGCCTCCAACCATCCCAACTAGAGCTTTGAAAGGCTGGCCCATGAGCAAGCGGACACACGATGTCAAACTCACAGAAGCAGAGTTGGCGGAGCAGCACGCTCGCGATCTCCATAACCGTGAGATGGAGAACCACCGGCTGAACGCTCAGCTGCAGAAGCTCCAGTCGCAGGCCAGCAAGAAGAGGCACGCCACCGCCTAACCATGGGTCGGCTCAAGACCACAAAGCCACGGCTGAAGGCGACTAAGCCGAGGGTAGGCTTCAAGGACAGTTCAGCTCCTGATGGGGCAAGGCAGCGCCGCCCGCATTATCACAGATGGTATTCAACCGCGCGCTGGAAGCGGCTGCGCGAAGAGGTGTTTGTTCGGGACAATTATATCTGTCAGCAAACTGGTGTGCTTCTGAAGGGGCAACACCCAGCTGAAGACAGTCCCGTTGCTGATCACATCATCG
>JBCDIP010000525.1:0-3147 GCA_038748855.1 Pseudomonadota bacterium | reverse complement strand
GCTTCGCGCACGGCGCGGCATTCAGCTGCGGTTGGCCCAAAGGCGTTTGAGCGCCGGAATGTGGGCTCCTCGTAGAGCGCTTCGCCCTCCGGTGCGAAATAGTTCACCGCCTCCATGCCATAGGCTGAGCCGAAAACGGCACGCCGCGCCTGCCAGATGCCATAGGCGGGAGTGGTTTGAAACGGACGGGCGGCGGGCAATTCCTCATTGGGATAGCCAATAGAGAAGCGCCGCTGGTAGTTCTCGCGCACCTTGTCTCGGGTGTAACCCGGTGTCACCCAGTCGCCAAACCGGGCCACATCCATGGCGAACACATCTCGTGAGGGCTCTCCCTCCACCATCCATTCCGCCAGGGTGAGCCCCACGCCGCCCCCTTGGGAGAACCCGGCCATGACGGCGTTTGCCGCCCAATAGTTGCGCAAACCCGGCACAGGGCCCACCAGCGGGTTGCCGTCGGGAGCAAAGCTGAAGGGACCATTGATAATGCGTTTGATGCCGGCGCGCTCCAGCACCGGATAGCGTTTGAAGGCAAAGCTCAGTGCATCACCGATGCGGTCGAGCTTATCGGGCAAGAGCTCGTGTCCGAACTCCAGCGGCGTGCCTTCAACGGCCCAGTGCTCACAAGCCTGTTCGTAGAACCCGATCACCAGTCCGCGGCCCTCCTGACGCAGATAGCTCTCGCCTTCCGGATCCATCACATGGGGCAGCTCTTCGCCTCGCTCATAGACCTCCGGTGTGTCCTCAGTGACCAGGTATTGATGTTCCATGGGGTGGAGCGGCAGGTAGACACCGGCCAGCGCCCCCACCTCGCGGCCCCACAGACCGGCCGCATTGACCACGTGTTCGGCCACGATGGTGCCCTGTTCGGTGACCACATCCCACCCGCCATCGGCGCGTTGATTGGTCTCCAAAACCGGGTTGCGCAGCACGATTTCGGCGCCTGCCATACGCGCCGCCTTTGCGTAAGCGTGGGTGGTGCCGGAGGGGTCCAGGTGGCCGTCCAGGGGGTCATAGAGGGCCCCGAGCACGCCTTCCGTGTTGGTGATGGGCGAAATCTTGGGGATCTCGTCCGGGCCAACAATCTCTGTCTCCAGGCCCATATAGCGGTGCTTGGCCCGTTCGGCTTTGAGGAAGTCCATGCGGTCTTCAGAGGTGGCGAGTGTCAGACCACCCACGTGATGCAGCCCGCAGGATTGACCGGAGATCTCCTCCAACTCGCGGTAAAGCTGGATGGTGTAACCCTGGAGCGCTGCCATGTTTGTGTCTGCGTTCAGGGTGTGAAATCCGCCGGCGGCATGCCAGGTGGAGCCGGATGTGAGTTCGGACCGCTCCACCAGCGTAACGTCGCTCCAGCCCAGCTTGGTGAGGTGGTAGAGCACCGAACAGCCCACAACCCCGCCCCCAATGACAACGACGCGGGTATGCGTATTCATGGGGCGTGAACCCTAGCGCTAAATGGCGTTGAGCTGATCAAACTGGCCTCTGGGACGGAAACGCCCCAGATACGTGGGCACAATTGCCTCAATCCCCTCCGGCGTGATCCCTAACCCTTCAAGAGTGCGGTTCTCAGCCTTTGCGGCTTCACTCACCACATTATCGTTCTCGAGCAGCTTAACCTGATCTACCGTAAGCGGGGCATTGGGCAGCAGCTGCAGGAACATCGCTTTCAGCTTGGCAATCGGGAACGGCAGCGGAACGAGCAACCGGGAGCGGTGGATGGTTTCCAGCGTAAACTCCAGTAACTCTTTGAAGGAGAGCACTTCCGGGCCACCCAACTCATAGATCTGACCAGGCTCGCCCTTGCCGCCCACAATGGCGGCGACCGCACTGGCCACATCGCCGGCAAACACGGGCTGGAACTTCGTTTGCCCTCCGCCAACGAGCGGCAGCACAGGTGAAAAACGGGCCATCCCGGCGAAACGATTAAAGAACCCGTCCTCAGGACCAAAAATAATGGAGGGGCGCAGGATTACAGCACCGGGGAACGCGGCCTGAACCGCCTGTTCACCTTCCGCCTTGGTGCGGGCATAATTCGCTTCCGCCTCCAAATCTGCACCGATGGCCGAGATCTGGATAAACGTCGCCGCGCCGGCGGCCTTGGCAGCCTTGGCGCAGGCCTCAGCGCCCTCAACATGGCAGGCCTGAAAGGTCTGTTGACCAGAATTAGCCAAGAGACCAACAAGATTGATCACGGCGTCAGAATCCCGGCAGGCTGCATCAAGCGATTGCGGAAAGCGCACATTGGCCTGCACCATCTGGATCTGGCCGAGATTGCCCAGAGGCTGCAGATGGCCAGCCAGATCAGGCCGGCGGCAGGCAACGCGCACCCGGTAGCCTTCTTTGGCCAGGGCCCTCACAATATTGCGGCCGACAAAGCCGGACCCACCAATGAGTGTCACGAGTTTGTTTGAGTTTGCGTTTGCCACGGCTGTGCTCCGATAAGCTTGGCGATCGCGTCCGAACGGGTCCGGAACGCGTGTAACACGGTTTTACAGTTTCCCGCTCAGCTTTCAACGTTGTTTTGTTTGCGCACAAGTCTGTTGACAAGGCACACCTTCCAACCCTATGTGCTGCGCCACATGCCCAGGTGGCGGAATTGGTAGACGCGCTAGCTTCAGGTGCTAGTGACCGTATGGTCGTGGAAGTTCGAGTCTTCTCCTGGGCACCAACCTCCTCAAATACTCCCATAAGCGAACGTTTCGGGTGGCCGGCGCTATGGTGTGTTGATCCGCTTGTTCGGCCGCAAAACGCTGAAACACAACGACGCTTTTTCCCATCACGCATTTTTTAATCTTTTTCGGTACGGTCCAGCGCTACAAAATAATTGGCGATCGGCCGTTAGTTTGATTTGCGCGGTCCTGAATGTGTCGGGCCGCGCGCGTGAGAGAGTTCTGAGGACATCGCACCCCATCACGGCGAAACGTGTTCGAGTGAGTGCGCTTAAGGACACCCTTGTATGGCCCAATTGGCGGAAATTGAGCAGTTGCTGTCGCAGTTTGAGAGAACGCACGGTGCGTTCGCCGCCCGGACGTGGACAGAAGCCGACCGCCACATATCCGATATCTATGGCTACAAAATCAAAAACCGGTCCGCCGGCGATCCCAATCGTGCGCTTTTTGGCGGCGCCACGATTGCGGTCGATGGCGT
>JBCDIP010000524.1:0-3148 GCA_038748855.1 Pseudomonadota bacterium | reverse complement strand
GAGCAAGACCGAATAGGGGCGGTACGGCCCACCCTCTGGGTGGCCAGATCCTGTCTTTAGCTCACCGCCCGGGTTGGTCGCGCGAGGCACATGGCAACATGTGTCCCAGATGAATGGCCATCCAACGCGCTAAGCCTATGGGCGAGGCGTGTGGACAGAACCCGGCTTATAGGTCAACTGGCAGCTCAAAAGGCCGGCTCGGAGGTAAACCCTTCGGGCCGGCGCCACTCACTGACCCTTCGCTCTGCAATGAGATTGGACGATGCCACAGCCCCTCAGCGCGCTGCAGATGGCCTTTGTGGAGCCGCGCAAAGGAATGGCGATCCGGTCGCGGGCCGCATTGAGCGTGGCCTCTGAGGAGCGCAACAGTCCGGTCATGATCCGCCCATTGGCGCGGTAGCCCTTGTCCAGGTTCAGCTCGCCGTTTGCCTCAAAGAAGCTGGCCTTCAGCGGATAGGGCTGACCGTCGATCACAAGGTCGATATAGGAATCGGTGCTGCCGAAGCGGCCCTTGCCGGCCTTGATGGCGGACTTGGCGACGGATTCAAAGCGCTCGCGGCCCAGCATGGCGAGCTCGATCTGCTTGCCGTTGGGATAGCAGCTCAAGATGAAGGAGGCCGTTCCCGCGGGGCTCGGAATGTCAACCGAAGCGGAGAACAGAACTCCGCGCCCTTCGCTTTGCTCTGCAGAAATGCGTCCGTCGAACTTCCAGCTGCCCAGGGAGAGCGAGGGGGCGGGCGGCTCGTCCGGCTGTTGTTGCTCGCCTCCACCAGGCTGCCACTTGCGCACCGCCAGCACAGTTCCGTTGCTGCCCTGGCCTTGCTGATTGGTGATGTAAAGGGCAGCCGCCGTGGGGTGAATACCCCGCGGGTTATAGGCACCGACATTGAGTTTGATCACACGCCGGATCGTGAGGTCCTGTGCTGCGAGCACCCAAATGGTCCCACTGCTGCCGATCGCGATCACATTGTCCTGGAAAACGGCCAGGGTGCCGATGAATTCCCGGGGCAGGGTCTGGCGCGCCTCTTCAAGACCCGTTTGCGGATTGAAACGGATGACCAGTCCGGCTTTGTTGAACTCGCCGCCGGCCACAAAGGCCCCTTGGCTGTTGGCCGCGATGCTTCGCACGAAGCCGTCAACATTCCAAACGGCCCGGAGCCGCAGGCTGTCGGGCTCAAGCACCGAGATCCGGCCGGCACTGCCTTGGCCATGCACCAGCCAGACTTTGCCGCCCACCATGGCGATCCCTGCCGCATTCCCATCGGGCAGGCGGTCTGAGCCGATGCTCCGGCCGGTGCGTTGGTCCATGCGGACCACCTTGGTGTTGGCAGACGAGCCACCGGGTTGGGTGAGGATGTATAGGTATCTGCCCTCGGCGACCATGTCCGCGGGGTAGTCGCGGAGCCTGCCCAGCCGCTTGCCTTTCCCGCGCGGCGGATGGGACCAGACCAGAGCATCAGTGTGGACGAGAGAGAAAACCTGGCCGGACCGGTTTGCCACCATGTTCACCGGCAGGCGGCCCACCTTAACGCGCTTGATAATCCGACCGGTCTGGGCATCCATCTGTGCCACGCGGCGCACGCCACTTTCGGCGATCCACAAGCTTTTGCCATCTGACGTGATGCCCTCCGGCCATTTGCCAATGGGCCAGACGGAGGGCGTAATTTGCACACGCTCGATCTGAGGCTTGGCCGGCGGCGGCGTGACGGGGGCGCTGGGCGGCGTGGCTACCGCCACCTCCTGCTCTTTGGGTGGTTCAGGTGGGCTTGGCGGCGGATTGGATGCGGCCTGCAATTCGGCGATCTTAAGCCGGGCCAGCTCAGCAAATTGCCCGTTGGGGAACTTCTTCAGATACGTGTTGATGATCGCCGGGCTGGTGCTGTCCTTCACGCTCGACCAGAACAAGGCTTCGCGGTCAATCGAAGGTGTCCCGCCGGAGGGCTTTGGGGCTTGTGTCTGCCCGCCCGCGGCGGTCTGCTGGCTGTTGCCGGCAAAGAAGAAGTCACCGGTCACTTCATCATAGTAGGCCGGACGTTGGTTGTGAGCCACTTTCGTGGCCAGTTGCTGAACCTGGCGGCGCACAGTGCGGGCGGTGCGGGTCAAAGAGACGCCCGGCTTCTTGATCAGGGGCACCAGGTTGCGGGTGAACACGGAGTTGGGGTGAGGGTCGTCATCGGACAGACGGTCGAGCGCGGTTTGGCCGACGCCGGCTGAGTACATGATGAAAGTACCCTCAGGTGACGGCATGCGGGCAAGGCCCCGGCTGCCCCCAAGGCTGCGCGTGCCCTCGCTGGGGAACGGATTGTCCCGGCAGGCATCCAGGATCATGATAGAAACCCGGGTGGAGCGCTGGCGGATTGAGCGCAGGATCCGGTCGACCGGAATGGCTTCGGACCGGATGAAGTCTTCCCGGCCCGGCTTTGCGCTTGGAATATCGGTGGGCAGCAGATAATTGCGCCCTGCGATCTCAATGCCGTGGCCGGCATAGAAGAACAGCGCCTCATCCCCCGGTTCCAGCTTGGAATAGAAGCTTTGTAGCTGAAAGTTCATCTCGCGGCGCACGAGATTCACGGCACTCACCACCTCAAACCCGACGCTCTTCAAGGCATCGGCCATGGCCTTTGCATCGTTGCCGGCCTTCTGGAGTTTGACCACCTCCTGGTAGTCGTCATTGCCAATCACCAGAGCGACGCGCTTGGCCAGTGCCTGATGTCCCCCGGCAAACAGCAGAACAATGACAAGAAGAGAGGAGATCAAGAAATGCCGCATCACCGAATGTCGCCCAAGTTCAAAAAGCCCACCAGAAGTTTGACATAAGGGGTGTGGATTTCCAAGAACTTAGACGGCTATCGATCCGCCGAGACTTGAGCTAAGGTCCCTGTTCCCGCCATCTCAGTTCTTTGGAGCGCGCACCCCCCGTGAAGATCACCCGCATCTCCGTCTACCAAGCTGATCTGCCTATGAAAGAGGGCTCCTACAGCTGGTCTACACAGTCCTTCTCCGCCTTCGACAGCACGGTCGTTGCCATCGAAACCGATGAAGGGATCATCGGCTATGGGGAAACCTGCCCGCTCGGGCCCTCCTATCTTGCCGCCTACCCGGAGGGCGCGCGCACCGGGATCGCAACGATTGCGCCCGATCTGATCGG
>JBCDIP010000523.1:0-3159 GCA_038748855.1 Pseudomonadota bacterium | reverse complement strand
TTGGGGGAGAGAACGACCTCAGCATGCTTGCCGTTGGAGACCACCCGGTCGGCCTTGGAGAGGCCCGTGCAATCGCTACCGGTGTCGATCACCCGGCCCACATTGCAGTAGCCAAGCGCCAGGGGCTGATCCAGTTTGGTGCGCACCGCCTCAAGGGTTGCCGCCAGACCGTCAGTGCCGATCTTATCAAGCGCCTGTTTGACCTTGTCCGGCTGCTGGCGTGCTTTAGACAACAGCGAACCGCGGCCAAAATCCACCAGCATGCGCTCCGTGCCCGCTGACACCAGGGAGACGGTGCTGGCGATTTGCACATGGCCCGCGCGGACCTTCGGGGCCGGCACATCCACCACATGGGTTTGGCCGTTGGAAAGGCTTTGCAGAATCTGCTTCATGTCAGGGTGTCTCTGAGCTTAGGCGCTGCGCTCGCTTGCGCGGAGAGCGCTCTGCCCGCCTCATCTTCATTTCAGCGAGCTTGTAGTCCCGCATCCGGTACACATCTGACCTCAGGCGCGACCACATCACGCCCACGCGTCCGGCCCTCCAGGCGCCCAAGCCAAAGAGGCAGTAAAGGAACACCAGGAAGTATCTGAACGGCACTTTGCGGTAGTGCGCCTTCAGCCACATACGCCGCTGCAATGACGTGCCCAAAAGTTTCGGCTCCTCCGACAGGCGGTCCTTGCGCAATGCGCCGATGGCTTCGGCCGTGGAGTAGCGGTTCTGTTTCTCATACCAGTGCGCAAGATTGGGGCTGTCATGATGTTGCAGCTCGCCCTGCAGACGCACCACCGTGCCGTCCACCAGCGGATGTTCGTTGACCAGCACATCGGAGAACCGGCATCGCCCGGTCTTCCAGACCCGGGTGAGATCCTGCGCCACCCCGAGGGGTCTGCCCATGAACCATAAACGCCGTGAAAAGCTGAAGCCGTCGCCTTGGCCTTCAGCGATGGCTTGCGCGATGGCCCGTTTGAGCTCCGGGGTCACCCGTTCGTCGGGATCAAGCTTCATGGTCCACGGCATGCTGATCGGCAGCTCGTCGAGCGCAAAGTTCCATTGATCGCCGAACCCGGAAAACTTGCGCTGCACCACATGGACACCGGCGCTGAGCGCCATCTCCACCGACCTGTCGGTGCTGAAACTGTCCACCAGGAAGACCTCGCCGGCCCAGCCCTTCAGGTTGGACAGAACGCCCGCCATATTGTGCTCTTCGTTCAGCGACAGCATCACAACCGCCAAGGGCAGGGAGTAGGCATCGCGCGGCCAGGGGCGTTCCTGCACGCTCATCAGTCCAGCCTCAAGCAGTCCGGTGCGGGCCCGCGCCCTGAGGCCCAGACGTAGGTGGCTGCCATTTGGTGGGCCACTGTGTTCCAGGAAAAGTCTTTCTCCATCCAGGCCCGACCCTTGGCGCCCATGGCCTGCCGCTCTTCATCTGACACATTGAAGGCCTGCTTTAAGCCTTTGAAGAGACTCTTCGCGTCCGGATCTACGCACCAGCCGCATCCGTGTCCCACCACCGGTCCCCAAGGGGTGCGGGTCGTGGTGAGCACCGGAACCGCGCGCCCGAGAGCCTCGGTCACCGTGTGCCCGAAATTCTCCGTCTTTGAGGGCAGAACATAAAGATCTGCCGCCTCGTACGCCCTGTGCTTGGCTTCCCGGTAGAGAGGTCCTGGAAAGCTCACGCGGCTAAGGCTTAGGCTCTCCACTTTTTGCTTCAGTTCAGCTTCATGTCCAACCGGATCTGAGCCGGCAATCACGAGCTTCCAATCCAGGTACTCATGTTCCAACTCCGCCCAGGCATCAAGCAGCGCGTCCAAGCCTTTGATGGGATGGATGCGCCCCAGGAAGAGGAGCGTTTTCTGTCTGACCTGATGGCGCGCGGGAACCGATGCCGGCACATCCACGCCGCTCGGGATCAGCGCCACAGGCTGCGTCAAACCAAAAGCGCGAATGTCCTGGTACTCCTGCTCGCTTGTGGCGTGCAGCACTTTGGCTTGCTTCACCGCGGCCCGTTGTTGAAGCCACCAGAACGTCCGCTTCACGTGGCGCGAGCGGGCAAGGGCCAGGGGGCTGAAGGTGCCGTGGGGGGAGAGCACCAGTGGTTTGCCGCTACGCCTTGCCGCTGTGCCGGAGTAGACGTTCGGCATCATCCACAGACCATGATTATGGATCACGTCGGAGCGCCGCGCGTGTACAGTCAGAGAGCTTTGGAGGGCACTGGAAACGCCTAAGCGCGGCAGCACTGGCGTGGCGGGGAAGAAGTCGTGGCGATAGGTCTGGGCGTCACGGCGCTTGCGGTCATCAAGGGTGAGAAGCTGCACCCGGTGGTGCATTGCGCCAAGCGCCTCACACAAGCGCGACACGGCATAGGACGGCCCGCTGGCCTCCTTGCACACATGGGGGACGGTGTGGACAAGCCTCATTTGGCCCTCCGCACATGCTGATGCAGATGACCAACGGCCCTATTGCTGACGCTCGCTGCGCCGCGTGGCAGGTTTTTGCCGGCGATCTCGCACATTGCCTGGCTATCTTCCCCTAAACCCGGCAGTGAACCTCATGTTCGAGGCCGGGCTTCATGTTCTCAGGGACCATTGTGCGCGCTAACCGGTCACGAAAGTCTTAATTTTCTGAGGTTTTTCGGCCACTTGCGGCGAGAGCCATAGGGCGTCGGGGTGCGGAGCGGACCGGTTTTGCGCGGCCCAAACGGCCTCAAGATAGGCCGCTCCAGCTTCATCTGAGAGGCTGGCCTGTGCCCAAGCGCGCAATTTGGCCCGCTGTGCGTGCGTCCACCGATCCGCTGCCAGCAGAGCGAGCAGTTTCTGCATGAGAGAGAGCGCTTCCCCGGACGCAAAGACACCGCCTGCGCCTGACGCCTCAACCGCTTCGGCTGCACCGCAGGCTGAGCTGCAGATGGCCGGCGTGCCCGCCAGCAGCGCCTCGCTCACCACGGCACCCCAACCGTCATACTCGCTGGGCAGGATCAAGCCGTCGCTTGAGGCGATGAGCGCTTGTGCGTCGTGGTTTGGAAGGGTGCCCAGCCACTCGATCGCGTCCGCATTGGGTTGGGCAGCAGCAAGGGCCTTGAGGTTTTTCTCCAGCGGTCCCGATCCAATCAAGCTCAACTTGGTCCTGGGCGGATTGAGCACGCCAAAGGCCTCAATGAGC
>JBCDIP010000522.1:0-3167 GCA_038748855.1 Pseudomonadota bacterium | reverse complement strand
GCGTTCACCAATTTCACAGGGCTCTGCCAGGGTGCGGCAGATCTCGTTGGCGAAATCCTCCACCGTTCGGCCAGACTGGCTGGTGTCGGCAATCACCCCGAACTGATCGCCCGCCAGCCGCGCCAGGGTGTCCTCCTCCGAGACGAGCGTGCCCAGCCGGCGCGCCATGGTGCGCAGCAGGGCATCGCCCGCCACGTGGCCCAGGCTGTCATTCACATTCTTGAAGCGGTCCAGATCCACTACCAGCACGTGGAGGTCCACCTCCTCGTCATTGGCGGCCCGGCGCATGTCACGGTCCAGGCGGTCTACGAACAGAACCCGGTTGGGCAGCTCGGTGATCCGGTCGCGCACCGCATCGAACAGCAGGCTTTCTTCAGCCCGCTTGCTGGAGGTGATGTCGCCGAGCGTGCCAATGCAGCGGATGGCCCGGCCATGTTCGCCCGGCATGGCGCGGGCCCGCAGCTCGTACCAGCGGTAGGTATCGTCTGCCCGGCGCAGGCGGAACTCTTGCGAAAACGTCCCCCGCCCCCGGGCCACGGCCGCCTCCACGGCGGAGACATAGCCGGCGCGGTCCGACGGGTTGATCAGTGAGAGCCAGGCTCTCAAGCCGCCACGCGTAAGCGTGCCTTGTTCCACGCCCAGTGCGCGCTCCAGCTCCGGGCCCACATAGAGCAGGCCGTTTTCCTCCTGCCAGTCCCAGACACACTGCTCAGAGCCGGCCAGAGCCAGGGCGCGGCGGCCGGAATCTTCAAAGAACCTGGAGTGAATGACCCCGCGGCTGAAGGCAAAGCGCGCCAGGATGAGCGCCAAAACGCCCATCACCAGAACCAGGCCGGACTTGATGAGGTATTCCAGCGAGGCAATCTCGGACAAATTTTCAATGCCCACAAAGGCTGCTGCCGCCCAGATAAGGGCTGAAGCAAAGAAGAACATGGAGGCCTTGGCTCTCACGGCGCCCTTTGATGACAGCAGCATGGCCGTGAAGCACGCCAGGAAGGCGGTTGCCCCAAAGCCCATTCTGGCGATGCCTGAGACAATCTCGGGGCGGAACCAGGCCCACGCTGCCAGACCCAAGCCGGCCAACATGGCAGCGATCACGAAGACGGCCAGCACCATCATGCGTTTGCGCAGTTCCACGAAGGTAAGCAGGCAGCCGAGCAAGCCCACGGTCATGAGCGCTTCCGTGGTGGCCTTGGCCTTGTCCCCTATGGCCGGGATCTGCGGGAACATCTGCTCCAAGAAGCCCATATAGCCGAATTCGAGGGTGAGGAACGCGGTGGCCGACCAGACGAACAGGGCGGCCGCCGGGAAAACCCATTGCGGGCGAATTACAAAGAGACACACCACCATGATGGAAATCAGCAGCGCAAAGCCGAGCAGCAGGCCTTGGAACGTCGCCACTTCCTGGCGCTGGACGGCGTAGGCGGAGCGTTTCCACAAGACAAGCTGGTTTAGCCCCTCCCCGCTCACCTCGATGGCATAGGTGACGGTCTCGCCCGGGTTCATGCGGAAGGCATAGGCGTCCTCGCGCGCCTGATCGAGGCGCACAGGCTGGAGGCCTGGAGAGGCTTGCACGCTCAAGATGCGCTGGCGGCTAAATTTCGGCCAATAAAGACCTGAGCCCACCATGGCCTGCCAGTTGGTGGAGATCACCAGATCCTGGGGCACTGAGTCCTGGTTGCGCAGGGAGAAGACGGCCCAGCGATGGCGCAGAGCGAAGTTCTGGGCCACGGCCGTCATGGTGGAGATGGTGCCCGAAGGCCCCGGTGGCAGTTGGATGGACAGTGTCGGCGTGTCGGTCTCAAACCGCTCCAACACCGCGGTCAGATCAACGCTGGAGGTTGTGAAATTGGTGGAGACCACATCACGCGCGTGCACGGTCTGGCCTGCCCACACGAAGACCCAGACCAGCATACACAGTGTGATATGTCCGTAACGGCGCACTTCTGATAGCCAACCAGCGCCAATCACGTCAGTGAGTCCTGTTTGTTCATCGCGACTTTAACAGATTGCCTCGTTGTTCCTCCTAGCGTTCACCGCGATTCAACACAAGTGCCGCGCGCGCCTTCCGGTGGCGCGAAAAGGGACGGAGTTTGCCGGTTAAATGTCGCCGGCAACGATCGCAAACAAGAGGTGATCCTGCCAGACACCATTGATCTTCAAATAGCGCCGGGCGTAGCCCTCTTCCGTAAACTGGCAGCTTCTGAGCAGGTTGATTGACGCATCGTTGGTGGGCAGGCACGCGGCTTCCACCCGGTGGAGGTTCAACACGTCAAAAGCAAAGGGCAGCACCGCCCTCACCGCATCGCTCATCAAGCCGCAGCGCTGGAACGGCTCGCCGATCCAGTAGCCCACCGAACAGCATTGGGCGACACCCCTGCGAATGTTGGACAAGGTGAGACCCCCGGCCAACACGTCCCCTTCACGCAGATAGACAAAGAACGGATAGGTGAGCCCTTCGTGCACATCGCGCTGATAACGCCGGATGCGGCGGCGGAATGAGGCGCGCGTCAGGTCATCGGCCGGCCAGGTGGGCTCCCAAGGCACCAGGAAGTTGCGCGAAGCGGCGCGCAAATCTGACCAGGCGGCAAAATCTGACATCTGCGGAATGCGCAAGACCACCTGATCACCGTAGACCACAGGCCCTGTGTCAAATGATGTTACAGATCTCAGAAACGCCATGTGTGTCTTTCCCCCGGTCCTTTCGGGTTTCTAAGCGAATTGTGCCGCGATCTGGTCATAGGGCGCAAGACCCGAAAGGTCTCCAACCGCCCCTAAAGAGGGCCGAGTGCGTTCAAACAATCTTGAAGCCAGCTCAGAAATGGCCGCAACATCGACCGCATCTATCTTTTCGATGATTTCTTCCGGAGACACAACCCGGTTGTAGAGCAACAGTTGACGGGCAATCTGGTTGGCCCGGGCCGATGAGCTTTCAAGGCTCATCATCAGGCCGGCCTTCAGCTGGGTTCTCGCCCGCTTGACCTCTGCCTCGCTCACGGTTTGGGAGATTGTGCGCAGTTGTTCAGAGACCACATCCACCAGTTCGCCGGTCTCTTGCGGCCCGGTGGCCGCATAGACGTTGATGAGCCCAGTGTCTTCATAAGCTGAAGCATAGGCGAAGATCGAGTAGCACAGGCCCCGCTTCTCGCGCACTTCCTGAAAGAGGC
>JBCDIP010000521.1:0-3171 GCA_038748855.1 Pseudomonadota bacterium | reverse complement strand
GGTGCGGGACGATGCTGTCTTCATCGTGATGGAAAGTGTGGGCGGCGGCAGGTTCATGGTGTTTGACGGCGACACTCGCGAGCTCGCCGAAATCTCGCTGCGGGGCTCATCATTTGACATCTATCTCATCCACAATGTGGACAGCAAACATGCCCATACGGAGATTCGCAGGACCGGATGGTTCCAAACGGTTATGGGTAAGTTTCGTCCCACATTCGCAACCTTGTTCGCTTTGTCATTGGGCATCAATCTGCTTGCGCTGATGGTGCCGATCTACATTATGGCGGTCTATCAGGTTGCCATCGGAACGAAGTCACTGCTGACGCTAGCCTCTTTATTGGGCGGCGCGCTACTCATATTGTCTGCTGAAGTCAGCCTGCGCATCATCCGAAGCCGGGCCATCGCGTACCTTGGGGCGCGGGTGGAAAGTCTGGTCACCATGAGTGCCTTCCAGCAGCTCTTGTTTCTGCCGATCGAATCCACCGAAACCGCAAGCATTGCAACCCAGGTCACGCGGCTGAAGCAATATCAAAACGTGAAGGGCGTGTTCACCGGATCGCTGGCCGTTGCCATACTGGACTTGCCGTTCATCTCCCTCTTCATCATCGCAACCTTCATCATCGGCGGGCCACTTGGCTTCATCCCGGTCGCGCTGGTGCTGATGTACATTGCGCTCGCGGCATACTCGATCCCTGCGGCCGCCAAGCACATGCGCCTGGCCGGCGGTGCCAAAACGCAAATGCGCAACTTCCTCATGGAGACAACGGGCAAACACAGGACCATTCGTGATGCGGGCGCTGAAGATGTGTGGCTGAAGAGATTTGAAGGGCTTGCCGGGCACCAGCTCCTGACCCAGTTCAAGGCGCAGAACTTTAACGTCACCATTCAGACCGTTGCCAGCGCTCTTATGTTGCTCGCCGGTGCCACCACCGTTGGCGTGGGCTGTCTGCTTGCCATGGACGGCGCGGTGTCCATGGGCGCGCTGATCGGGGCAACCACAATGGTTTGGCGCGGCCTTGCGCCCATTCAATCAGCCTTCTTGGGGCTCAGCCGCCTTGGTCAATCCATGGACAGCTTAAAGCAGATCAATCAGTTGATGCGGCTCGATCTGGAACGCCACCCTGGCCGCCAACCTACGATCTATCGGGCGTTCAAGGGCAAGGTCTCGCTGGTTGGAGTGAGCTTGCGCCACATGGGGCAAACCGAGGCGGCCTTGAGCGGCATATCGCTGAGGATCAAAGCAGGCGAAACGGTCGCCATTACGGGCAACAGCGGCTCTGGCAAATCGACCTTGCTGAAGGTGATCTCCGGCCTCTACCGGCCGCAAGTCGGATCAATCCTGATCGATGATCTCCACACGCGCCAGCTCGATATGGGAGAGCTCAGGCATGCCATCGGCATTGTTCCGCAGAAGCCGTCCTTCTTCTACGGCACGATCGCGCAAAATATCCGCCTTGCGCATCCCATAGCCACCGATCAGGAAATCGAACAGGCTCTGGCGGCAGTCGGGGCTCTCGATCAGGTCAGTGAGCTTGAAGGCGGCGTCAATTTCCGTTTGATGGGCAACCGGGAGACCCAGTTCTCCGAAGGCTTCCTGAAGCAACTGATGCTGGCGCGTGCCTTCGTCAAGCAGCCCTCCATATTCCTGCTGGATGAGCCTGGCGCGCAGCTCGACCTTGCCGGCGATAAGGCCTTTGTGAATGCCCTGCAGCGCCAGAAGGGCAAGGCCACCACAATCATGGCCACCTCGCGCCCCTCGCACATGCGTCTGGCCGACCGCGTCATTGTCCTGGACCGCGGGAGAATTGTTCTTCAGGGCTCGCCTGATGAGGTGGTTCCGCAGCTTCTGAAACAAACGAACAGGCCTGATGCCAAACTGAAAGCGGCGGGATGAGTTGAGCCCGCATCAACAAGAGACTGAGTACGATGCCCATTTTGAAATGGAAGAAAGCGAAAACTCCTGAAGCCGAGAGCGGCGATCTGAGTGGCAAGAAACTCACATTTCCTCTCACGCTTGAAGATGGGCGTGTTCCTGGACTGCTCCAGAACCTTGCGTTTGTCGCCGGCTCGCTTGTGGTGCTTGGCGTTGTGTGGGCGAGCGTTGCTCAGATCCGCGAACTGGCGGTCGGACACGGCGAGGTCGTCCCGGCCCGGGCCGTGAAAAATGCGCACCACCTTGAAGGGGGAATTGTGGATGTGGTTCTGGTTGAAGAAGGTCAGTCCGTCATTCAAGGCACACCGCTTCTGCGCCTCCGTCATAATGCGGCTGAGAGCGATCTTGAGCAGCTGGAAATTCAGTCCGCGTCCTTGAAGCTGCAGGAAAAGCGTCTTCGTGCCCTCCTGAGAGAAGAACGCTTCGAGATCAGCGCTGAAATGAAGCGCTATCCCGATTTGTCGCGCGATCAGCTTGATCTTTATGACGCACAGCGCGCGCTGCGCGAGCAGGAAGAACGGACCTTGCAGGCCCGGGTGGACCAGCGGGTTTCAGAATATGCCTCTTTGATAGAGGAGATCGCGAGTGCCGAACGGGCCGTGGATCTGACCCGCGAACGGGTGGATTCGGTGAAAAGCCTGAACGACCAGAAGGTGGTTGCCCGCAAGGAACTGCAGGAAATTCTTTCGGAGCATGAAGAGAATGTGACCAAGCATATCGCCCTGGTCGGCCGGCGCAATGCCATGCAAACAAACATTGAAGAGGCGCGCTCGCTGCAGCTCGAAGCCAAGGTCAAAATTCAGAAGAGATATGTTGAGGAGCTTGCAAAAGTGTCCGCGGAGCTGGCGCAGCTGGAGCACGCACTTGCAAAGCAGTCTGATCTGGTGGATCGCCTGATTGTGCGCGCGCCCTCTGCGGGCATCATCAATCATCTTGCGTTCCGCACCAGAGGGGAGGTCATCAAGGCCGGCGATCTGGTTGCCAAAATCGTTCCCACCGGCAATGACATCGTTGCGGAGGTGCGGCTAAATCCAAGAGATATCGGCCATGTGAACGTGGGCGATGATGCTGAGATCAAAATCTCCACCTTCGATCCGAATGTGTTTGGCGTTGTTCCTGGAAAAGTGACCAAGCTGTCCGCCAGCACGTTTCAGTCAGAACAGGGCGAGGTGTACTATAAGGCCACCCTCGAACTGGCACGTCTTTCCGTCAGCGGGTCGGGCACCACCCATCGCATC
>JBCDIP010000520.1:0-3176 GCA_038748855.1 Pseudomonadota bacterium | reverse complement strand
AGGAGAAAGTCGCCCACGGTACCGATCAGAAGGCCAAGGCGGGCGATGGCCACCTCGCTCATGCCGATGGTTTTGCGCAGGAAATCGCCGGCTGCCCATCCCGGCCCGAAGCCGGTTCCGACCAGCTCATCAATCAGATAGTGGGCAAGATACAATATCGCGATCAGACTGCCGGTGACCACGAACTGCGCCATGATAAACCGGGCCAAGGACAGATATCCGAGCAACAACGCCACAGCCACGATGGCGACAGTGATCCATAAAAGGATTCGAATGCTGGCAAGCCAGGCAAAGCCGCCCGGGCGCTCCGCGGTAAAGGGCAGTTCGGCATCCTCTGCCTCGGGAACAGGACGCGCTAAAAGCAGGCACATGGCCAAAATGGCGGCAACCGTTGTGGCCACAAAGGCGCTAACAGGCGCTGCGTAGGCCGGCGGCAGGAACACCACGGCCCCCAGCTCGCGCAACACAAAGCCCAACGCCACCACGATGGACGCCAAATCAAGCAAGCTGCGCAGCTTTACCGCTCTTGCATCGGAGATCTGCGCCAGGCGCCATTGCGGCAAAGACGGCGCCAGCACCCCCTGGGTCAGCGCATGCACGGCTGCAATAAATGCCGAGCCGGCCATCAACGTCCAGCCGATCTTTTGGATCTGCAGCGGCAAATGCCCCAGAAGTTCCAAGCTCAAGCCTGCAAAGATGAAGGCGACCAGCACGGAGAATATGTTTATGGCCAGCCCGCGAAATACGCGCCACAGGCGGCTCAAGTTGGACGGCGCCGCCTGGTTCAGATCCGGACCAATAAATCTTGCCAGCAAGTGCCGCACGCCAAAGCCGCCGGCAAGCGCCAAGGCGAGACAAACCACGACTGCCCAGAACTTACTGGTGCTGGAATCTTCAGAGATGCCGCTGAGCCAGCTTTGGATGATGCGGTAGAGATTGGTGGAAACACGGCTGATCGTGCTTCCGCCCAAATACCAAAGGCTGGGATTGAGGATCGACTTGCTGCGTGCAAAAACCTTCTGGAAGAACTGGTCGCGTTCAATCTCAGCAGCTTGGGCGGACAACTGACTGGCCCGCAGAGCGGCAACCTCGAGCTGCTTTGCAATCCCCTGCAGCCTTGCCAGATTCGCGCTGATGGTCTCGCGCTGCTTGGCGATTGCCACATTTTCCTCGCCACTTTCCGGCTTCGGGCCAAGCTGATTCAGTTGGCTCTCTGCTGCGCTGATTTCAGGCGTGAGCTGAGTGGAATTGGTGAGGGCATCGGCCCGCAATTTGTCCAAGTCAGCGCGTAGTTTTTGCAGACTGTCGGGACGCAGGTCCGGGAGTTTGAGCGTATTCTCCGCGCGCTCAATAGTCTTGTTGTAGTCTCCCAGCGCATGCTCTGCCTTGCCGCTGTCGGCCAACGCCGGCAAGGCGCTGAAGACGAGCAGCAGAGCCGTCAGAAGCGGCAACAGTCTGGGCCAGATCAGAGCTTTCATCCAGATCAATCTCTTCTGCGCTCAACCAATAGGTTTTAGGAGGCCCTCAACCCCCGCAACATATGGGGCTCAACGCCGCCTAAACCAACCTGCTCTGCTCAACCGCTGCTTCAATAAAAGAGGCAAACAGCGGATGGGGCTCAAAAGGCCGCGACTTGAGCTCGGGGTGGTACTGTACACCGATAAACCAGGGATGGTCGGACAATTCGATCGTCTCCGGCAGCACACCGTCCGGTGAGGTGCCGGAGAATGTCAGACCGGCTTGTTCAAGCTGTTCTCTGTAGCCTGTGTTCACCTCGTAGCGATGCCGATGGCGTTCGGAAATTTCCGTTGATCCATAGATGCTGGAAATGCGGCTGCCTTCGTTGAGGCGCGCCTTGTAGGCGCCAAGACGCATGGTGCCCCCCAGATCGCCATTGGCCTGACGGGTCTCCAGTTCATTGCCCTTCAGCCATTCCGTCATCAGGCCCACAACAGGGTTCTCGGTCTCCTGAAACTCAGAAGATGTGGCATCTTCAATCCCAGCCATATTGCGCGCAGCCTCCAGCACCGCCATTTGCATGCCGAGACATATGCCGAAATATGGCACTTTTCGGGTTCGGGCGAAGGTGGCGGCGGAAATCTTACCTTCTACACCCCGCTCGCCGAAGCCGCCGGGAACCAATATGCCGTTCACGCCCTCCAGATGGGGCGCTGGATCTTCTTGCTCGAAGATCTCAGATTCGATCCATTTCAGCTTGACCTTCACCTTGTTGGCAATGCCGCCATGGGTCAGAGCTTCGTTCAGCGATTTATAGGCATCCAGCAAGCCGGTGTACTTGCCGACCACCGCAATGGTCACCTCCCCGTCCGGTTCGTGAATGTGCTGTGAAATGGTCTGCCAGCGGCTGAGGTCGGGTTCAGGAGCGCCGGTGATACCGAAGGCGGCCAGCACCTCTTCGTCCAGGCCCTCGTCATGATAGGAAATGGGCACATCATAGATGGAGCTCACATCCAGCGCCTGGATCACCGCGCTTTCGCGCACATTGCAGAAGAGAGCGATCTTGCGGCGTTCGTTGGCCGGGATTTCCCTGTCGCAGCGGCACATGAGAATATCCGGCTGGATACCGATAGAGCGCAGCTCCTTGACCGAGTGCTGGGTGGGCTTGGTTTTCAGCTCGCCTGCACTGGGGATCCAGGGGATCAGCGTCAGGTGGGTATAGATGCACTGGCCACGAGGCAGATCGTTGCCCAGCTGCCTGATCGCTTCAAAGAATGGCAGTGCCTCGATATCGCCCACCGTGCCTCCGATCTCGCAGAGCACGAAGTCGTAACCGTCATTGCCGTCCAGCACGAAGTTTTTAATCTCGTTGGTCACGTGCGGGATCACCTGAACCGTCGCGCCCAGATAGTCTCCGCGGCGTTCTTTCTCGATGATGCCCTGATAGAGTCGGCCCGTTGTGATATTGTCCGCCTGGCTGCAGGGGCGCCCGGTGAAGCGCTCATAGTGGCCAAGATCCAGATCGGTTTCCGCCCCGTCATCGGTGACAAAAACCTCGCCATGCTGATAGGGGCTCATCGTGCCCGGATCAACGTTGAGGTAGGGGTCGAGTTTCCGCAAACGCACCTTATAACCGCGCGCCTGGAGCAATGCGCCCAGTGCCGCCGATGCGAGCCCTTTTCCAAGAGAGGAAACCACGCCGCCAGTGATGAAAATGT
>JBCDIP010000519.1:0-3190 GCA_038748855.1 Pseudomonadota bacterium | reverse complement strand
TCATCCGCATTGATGGTGAACATGTTCGTCCGGTGGACCATCACGTCCGATACTTCCAGCTCCCGCATGTCCAGGATGCCGCCGATCATGTCCCGGTCGTCCTTGATAAAGGCCCCATCTTGGTGGTGCAGGTCGATCGTGCCGCGCACTTCGTCGTGGGCCGAAAGCGCTTCACCTGCGTCAATATTCACGCCCGCCAGCCGCAAGGTATTGCGGACAATGAACTCCACGCCCTTCACCACCGGGCTGAACACGGAAACCACCAGCCGTATTGTAGGCGCCACCGCCAGAGCCATCCGGTCATGGTTGACGATGGCATAGGTCTTCGGCAGCACCTCTGCGAAGATCAGAACCAGAGCGGTCATTACGATTGTGGCCACAACAACGCCCATGTTGCCGAACAGCTCCACAAACAGCATCGTCGCTAACGCAGACGCCAAGATGTTCACCAGGTTATTGCCCAGCAAGATCGCGCCAATGAGCCGCTCGCGCCGCTCGATCAGGCGTTTCACCGAGTGCGCACCCGATACACCCTTGCGCTCCAACTCATGCATCCGCGCCCGCGAGGTTGCGGTCAAAGCGGTTTCGGAACCAGAGAAGAAAGCAGACAGGATAATAAGAGCCAGCACCGCGCCGGCAATAATCGCAATTGTGAGGGTCATTGTGGTCAGGCCGCAGCCAGTTCATCCTCTAAAAAGGCCAGAACATCGTCTGGCGATACATCATGTGCAACGTAGGTATCCCCAATGTCGCGCGCAAGGATGAAAACCAGCTTACCGCCGGACGCTTTTTTGTCCTGATACATAGCCGCCAGGAGGGTTTGAGCCTCCAATGGCGCGCCGGGGATGTCTCGAACATGCGTTGGCAGCTCCACTGAGCGCAAATGCCGCTCCGCCCGCTCCGCACAGCCCGGTTTGCACACGCCCAACCGCTCAGAGAACCGGTAGGCCATGGCCATGCCAATGGCGACCCCCTCGCCGTGCAAAAGCCGATCAGAATAGCCGGTCGCTGCCTCCAGAGCGTGTCCGAAGGTGTGTCCCAGGTTCAACAGCGCCCGGACCGAGCCTTCCCGCTCATCCTTTGCAACAATGTCGGCCTTGGCCCGGCAACTGGTTTCCACAGCACGCATACGCGTCTGCATATCGCCCTGGAAGAGAGAGGCGCTGTTTTCCTCTAACCAAGAAAAGAACTCAGCATCGCCCAAAAGCCCATACTTGGCCACTTCCGCATAGCCGGCTTTGAGTTCACGCAGCGGCAGACTGTCCAGAACCGCCGTGTCCGCCAGGACAAGGACGGGCTGGTGAAAGGCACCGATGAGATTTTTGCCAGCCGATGCATTGATCCCTGTTTTGCCGCCCAAAGAGCTGTCCACTTGGGCCAGCAGGCTTGTGGGCACCTGGATGAAGTTCACGCCACGCCGCAGAATGGCGGCCGCAAATCCGGCCAAATCGCCAATCACCCCGCCCCCAAGAGCGATAATCACGTCGTTGCGTTCGACGCCCGCTTCCAAAAGAAAGTCCGTCACCTCAAACAAATGGGCCTGGCTCTTTGTACTTTCGCCGGCCGGCAGCGTGAGGACGTCTGCTTCAATCCCTTCTGCCTCCAAGCTGGCCAGCAGATCCGCCAAGTGCGCCCCTGCCACGTTCTCATCGGTGACGATCGCGGTCTTTTTCCGCGGCAGATGGCCGTTGATCAGCTTGCCCGCATCGCGCAGCAATCCTGGGCCAATGGCGATCTCATAGGAGCGCTCACCAAGGTCTACCGGGACAACCAACTGATCTGAGGGCAAAGCGCTCACACTCATGTCTCCATCTTCGAAACGGCGCCCTTCAGCGCCTTTATGATTGCATTGACGATGCGCTGGTGAGGCACATCGCGGCTGGCAACTTCAATATCGGCCAGAGCGTAAACCGGATAGCGCACCTCAATCAGTTCCGCCAAGGTTTTGCGCACATCGCCTTTCGCCAGCAGAGGGCGGTTTGAGCGCCGTTTGACCCGCTTGACCAGCAGATCCAAATCGCCGCTCAGCCATACTGAAACGCCAGACGCGGCGATGTTCTGGCGGGTTTCAGGGTCCATGTAGGCGCCGCCACCGGTGGCCAAAATCTGCGGACCTGCCTCTAAAAGTCTGGCGATCACCCGTTTCTCCCCACTGCGGAACTCATCCTCGCCGTGATCTGCGAAGATCTCCGGGATGGTCTTGCCGGCCGCACGTTCAATTTCCGTGTCGGTGTCCACAAACGGCAAGTCTAGACGTTGCGCCAAACGGCGTCCCACCGACGTCTTGCCGGCCCCCATCAATCCAACCAAAACGATGGATCGCCCGTTCAATGCATCTACCAGCTCTTGCAGAGCCATGTTCTCACCCTTGCCCGCCTAACCCGTCCGCCAGAAAGCGCGCCGTTCTAAACTATCCTTCAAGATCAAGCAAAGGTTACAAACCTTTAGAACGCGCAGCGTTTGCGCTGCAGCGGTTTGCCGTGCAATTATAGGGCCGAATGATTGGACACAGAGCACGTGGTCGGCCCGCTCTAGAGGAAGAAATTGGTGAACCATTATGCCTGACAGCATTCGCTTTCTATTAATCTTGGCGTGTTTGGGTGGCGCAGTATACGGCGGAATGTACTTTTTATCAGAATTTCCGCCTCAACCGACCGAGGTGGTGAAACAGGTCCCCAATGCCCGCTTCAGCAGCCAATAGGCACGGCACAACCGAACTCAGCCCGGAAACCGGCTATCATATCGAGACATTCCTGGAGATGCTCAGCGTGGAACGCGGCGCCGCCCGCAACACACTGGAAGCCTATGCCCGAGACCTTAGCGACTATGCCGGCTTTTTGTCAGCACACCGCCGGCCGGTACCGGACGCAACAGCTGACAACATCCGCGACTATCTCGCCAGCCTGTCCAATCTCGGCCTCAGCGCGTCCACACAGGCGCGCCGCCTCAGCGCGATCAAGCAGTTCCATAAGTTTCTCTATGCTGAGGGGCTTTCAGAGCAGAACCCGGCAGCGGTGATCGAAACGCCGCGGCGCGCCAAAGCCCTGCCAAAGGTCTTGTCTGAGGCAGATGTGACCGCCTTGCTCGAACAAGCGCAAAGTGAAACTCAAACCGCCAAGGGTCATCGCCGGTTGAAGGCTGTGCGCATGTTGTGCCTGCTTGAGTTGCTCTATGCCACTGGCATGCGGGT
>JBCDIP010000518.1:0-3190 GCA_038748855.1 Pseudomonadota bacterium | reverse complement strand
TAGCCGGCCACATATTCTGCCATCGCCCGGTCAAACAAGCCGCGGGCGTTGGTCAGCATCACGTCGGAGGCGGCCAGCTCGGGAAATATCACCGCATCCACCCCGGCCCCGCACCAGTGGATCCACTTCAGCCGATCCGCCAGCGGCCACGCATCAGGAAGATCACGCCCCTTGAAGTTCCACCCGAGCATGATTTCCGCTCCCGGCAACACCTCCGCCAGCCGCCCTGCATCCGGTGCGCACACCAACTCTGCTTCACCGGAAAGCGCATCGATTCCAGGGACATCCGAGATGCTCTCAGCACCATTGATTACAATTTTCATAAAATTGAGACCTTCTCTCAAAACACAATCATTATCGTCACACTAAATTATGCAATTCGCACAATTTGTTACGCGCCACTTGAATTGAATCCCCTCCCCTGCCAAACTCATGACCAACATAATCCAATCAAAACGAGAACATTATCAAACCAATAAGAACGGAGTGAGACGACAATGAAAACGCGAGCGGCGGTGGCGTTTGAGGCGGGAAAGCCCCTCGAAATCTGCGAAGTGGACCTGGACGGTCCAAAGGAAGGGGAAGTTCTGGTCGAAGTCAAGGCAACGGGGATCTGCCACACTGATGAATTCACGCTTTCCGGCGCAGATCCGGAAGGCCTTTTTCCGGCCATTCTGGGCCATGAAGGCGCAGGCGTTGTGGTGGATGTGGGCCCCGGCGTCACCAGCCTGAAGAAGGGCGACCATGTGATCCCCCTCTATACGCCTGAGTGCCGCAACTGCGAATACTGCCTGCACCCGAAAACCAATCTTTGTCAGGCGATCCGCGTCACCCAAGGCCAGGGCCTGATGCCCGACGGCACCAGCCGCTTCTCCTTAGACGGCAAACCCATCTATCATTATATGGGCACCTCCACTTTCGCCAACCACACTGTGGTGCCGGAGATCGCGCTGGCCAAGGTGCGCGAAGACGCGCCCTTCGACAAAATCTGCTACATCGGCTGCGGCGTCACCACCGGCATTGGCGCGGTGATCAACACCGCCAAGGTGGAACCCGGCACGAACTGCGTGGTCTTCGGTTTGGGCGGCATCGGCCTGAACGTGCTCCAGGGCCTGCGCCTGGTGGGCGCCAACATGATTGTGGGCGTCGATCTCAATCCGGCGCGCGAAGAGATGGGCCGGCAGTTCGGCATGACCCACTTTGTCAACCCCGACAAAGTGAATGGCGACCTGACGGCTCACCTGGTTGAGCTCACCGGCGGCGGAGCCGACTACTCCTTTGAGTGCATCGGCAATGTGAACGTGATGCGCGTTGCCCTGGAGTGCGCCCATAAGGGTTGGGGCGAAAGCATCATCATCGGCGTTGCCGGTGCTGGCCAAGAGATCTCCACCCGGCCCTTCCAGCTGGTGACGGGACGCTCCTGGCGCGGCACGGCCTTCGGCGGCGCGCGCGGACGCACAGACGTGCCCAAGATCGTGGATTGGTACATGGATGGCAAGATCGAGATCGATTCCATGATCACCCACACCATGCCTCTGGAAAAGATCAACGATGCCTTCGATTTGATGCACGCTGGCAAATCCATACGGAGTGTGGTGACATATTAGTGTGAGGCAGGCGGCGTGTGCCTCACCGGCCGGGCGAGAGTGAGCGCACAGGACTTCCGCCCGGCAAGATTGCGAAAGACTGCGACACATGAACGAACAGCACGATAGGCTCGCTAAAGCCCGGCGTGATGCCGGGTATAAGACAGCGATTGCCGCGACCACGCAAAACGGCTGGAACTATAGCACTTACAGCCAGCATGAGCGCGGCCAGAGAGGCCTGACCCGCAAAATGGCAGCCAAGTACGGGGAGGCCTATAACGTCTCGCCCGGTTGGCTGTTGACCGGCGAAACCGGCCTCTTGAACCCCTCGGCCAACCAGCTTGACGAGGGCCTGATGGCCAAGGTGATCACCGGCGTCGAGCGGGCCGAAACCGAAGACAGCGCCAAGCTGACACCGGAAGCCAGAGCCCGCATCATTGCCAGGCTCTACACCAAGATGAACGCCGCCAAGACCCAACCACGGGCTTATGTTGTGAAGGCCATTGAAGACGCCATGGAAGGTCAGGGGCTGGAGGAACTGTTCCACCTTTACCTGCGCCACAATCATGGCTGCCTGTCCCTGGCAGAGCTGGATGATGCCTCCCTGCCCGAAGTGCTTTCAGTGGTCACCTGCTGGGGCTTTGTTATGGGCAGCGGCCAGAAGGTGGCCAAGGGCGCGGAAGGTTAGGCCGGCATCTGCGGCCACCCGCTGCGCTCCAACACGAAATCCACATGCGCGAGCGCCTCTCCAGCGGCTTGGCTATAACGCCGTGAACGGCCCGTTTCCTGAAAGCCGATCTTGGCAAGCACACGCCCTGAAGCCGGGTTCATCGCAAAGTGCCCGGAGACAATCTTTTGAACGCCAAGGTGATCGAAGGCATGGGCCACAACAGCACGTGCTGCCTCCGTCGCATAACCGCGGCCCCAATACGCCTCACCAAGCCAATATCCCAGCTCCACAACCGCTGGCGTTTCCATCGGGTTCAGGCCAACAAATCCAAGAAGTGCTCCATCGCCCTTTCTTCCCACCCGCCAGGTCGGTTCGTTCGGCACGATCTCGTTCAGGAAGAATTGAGCGTCCTCGGGTCCAAACGGATAAGGGACGCGCGCCAGCATGCGAACCACCGCATAATTGTTGGCCAACCGGGCAATTTCCGGAACGTCTCGCGCCTCGGGCGCGCTCAAATGAAGGCGGTCCGTCGCCAAAGGTGCCATTTTCATACCACCATCTCCCACCTTGGCGCTCACGACTTGCCCGCCAGCTTGGCCTCACGCCAGAAGATGAAGAGGCCTGAGCCCACGATGATCGCAATGCCCAGCCATTTGAGGGCATCGGGGAAATCGCCGAACACCAGATATCCCAGAATGGTTGCCGAGACGATCTCCATATAATTCAGCGGCGCAAGAACCGAGGCGGGCGCCAAGCGGAAGGCGGTCACCACCAACAGATGCATACTGGTGGCAATGGCGCCGGCCATGGCCAACCAGAACCATTCAACAGCCGTAGGCATTCGGAAGGTCATGAGCTCCACGCCCCCCGCCCCGCCGGCGGCCAGCACCAGCGACAGGCTGACCACACCCACCAGGCCCGACCAGAACTGCAT
>JBCDIP010000517.1:0-3194 GCA_038748855.1 Pseudomonadota bacterium | reverse complement strand
GCGCAATGTAGCCTTTGCTCCGCTGGATGAGCTGCTCCAGATTCAGAAAGAGGCCGAGCTCAACGACCATGAGACCGTGCTGCCGCGCAGCCTTGAGGCGGGCTACATGTCGATCCCGGCGATGCTGCTGGCCAAGGTGGAAATGACCATTGTGGCGGCGCTCAAATATCCCGCCCACCGCCTGTTGGGCCGCACCACAGGATGCCGCGGGGCGGAGATGCACCGCCACATGAACCCTACGCGGCTCTACAACTCCATCAATGATCAGGTGACGTTTCAGCCGGAAACCGAGGCACGCGCCAAGAAGCGCGCGGCGAATCTAAAGATCACGCAGGCCTATCTGCCGTTTGCAGCGCTCAGTCCTGTGCGCCGGTTTGAGAACCAGCAGATGAAGGCCATGATTGATCAGTTGGAGCGGGGCGGCAGCAAAGTTGTGCTGGCCTATTTGCCAGCTCTGGGCGAACGCGCGATTGCGCCTGAGGTCTTAGACGAGATCAGGGCAGCGTTTCCGGGCAATCCGCTGGTTCATCCCATGAGCCTGTTTGCTGGAGAGGACGGTGACAAGCTGGCCACGAGCTTTGTGGACACGCACCATGTGGACCATTATGGCGCCCTGCAGTTTTCCCGATACTTTGCCGCGCGCATTGCCCAAGAGCTGAACTGATGGCCCCGTTGCAGCATCTCATCTTGATCCTGGTGGCTTGGCTGTTGTGTCAGGCCTTGCCGCGGCGCGATAGCGTCCATGTGCTGAGCGCCTTTGGTATCGTGGCCTTGCTGATCTACGCCCCAGTGGCCGGCTTGGTGATCGCCATAACGGCCCTGGAAGCAGCGCTCATGGTGGTCCTGTTCTCCGCCTTGCCGCGCAAATCCAACTGGCGCCAATACGGTGCCTATCTCTTGTTGCTCAATCTGTTCTTCGTGGACTTTCATCATTTGGCGCTGAACATGCCGGTGGCGATCTTGGGGATCTCTTTCTCCGCCATCCGCATCTTCATGACGGCAAAGCAGCTCCTATCTGCCCGCAAAGAACACGACCGCAGCGATCTTTACTGGATCTTTGCAGCGGGCTTCTATCTCCCCGCTCTGGTGATCGGACCGGTGTTCTCCGGGCTCGATCTTAAGGCGCAGTATGAGAAGGGAGCGCGGGAGGAGGTGGTGTTGCGGGACTACCGCATGCTGCTCTTGGGCCTGGTGCTGGCGATGATTGTGGCGGTGCTTATGGGCAATCTTGCGCAGCTAACCACATTGCGTCACTCGCAACTGGCGGCCGCGCCGTTCTACTTCTTGCAACTGTTCTGCGCCTTTTGGGGCCAGTCCCTTATTGCCGAGCACTCTTCGCGGTTCTTCGGCTACCGCCTCCCGGTGAATTTCGATGCCCCGTGGCTTGCCTGCACGCCCGCAGAGTTCTGGAAGCGTTGGCACAAATCCATGGCCAATTTTGTGCTGCAGTACATTTTTCTGCCGCTCAATCTGCGTGGGCTGTCGCCGAAGGTCGCCACAACAGGCGCCTTCATTTTCATGGGACTGTGGCACAATCTGTCGATCGGCTATTTCATCTGGGGCTTGGGCCATGGGCTCATGCTGGCATTCAGCCCACAGGAGCTGAAGGGTCGTGCACAGCAGGTATTGATGCCGGTGGCACTCTGGGTGTCGGTGATTGGGCTGTCTTACTTCGCCAACTACGGACCTTACGCATGAAGACCACCAACCATGCTGAGATCTTTAAGATTGCGCTGATCGTCGTCTGTGCGTTCGCGTTGCTGTTGTTTGTGGATCCCGGTTTCCAGGAATCGCCTTACAACGAGTTTTAAGCTCCGTGTGCGGCGGAACTACGCCCATAACTCAGATGGTGATGTGTTTGAGGATCGCGGCCTTATCCGCGTCTTGCATCTCACCGCTCATGACGATCTCACCCCGGTCCATAACCGCGAATGTGTCAGCCAATGCGGCCGCAAAATCGAAGTATTGCTCCACAAGGAGGATGCTCATGCCCCCGCGTTCTCTCAGGAGGCGGATCACCCGTTCGATGTCTTTGATGACGGACGGCTGGATGCCCTCTGTGGGTTCGTCAAGGATGAGCAACTTGGGTTGGGTGATCAGAGCTCGCGCGATGGCCAGTTGCTGCTGCTGACCTCCCGACAAGTCTCCGCCGCGCCGCTTGAGCATGCTTTTCAAGACCGGGAACAGTTCAAACACGTCCTCGGGGATCGAGCGCTGCCGGCGGGGTCTCATGAAGAGGCCGGTCTGGAGGTTTTCGCGCACAGTCAACAACGGAAAAATCTCGCGCCCTTGCGGGACATAGGCGAGGCCGTGCCGGGCGCGGACTTCGCTTGGCATCTTTGAGATGTCTTCTCCCTGCCAGACGATTTCGCCGTGCTGAGGCGTCACCTGGCCGATGATTGCTCGGAGCAGGCTTGTTTTGCCCACGCCATTGCGGCCAAGCACACAGGTCACTCGATCGTCGGGAACCTCAACGCTCACCTGCCTGAGCGCTTGGGCAGCTCCGTATGACAGATCAAGATTTGAGACGCGCAGCATACCCTATCTTCCCAGGTAACTCTCGATGACCTTCTCATTTGCGCTGACCGCATCAAGTGAGCCTTCCGCCAGAACCGATCCCTCCGCCAACACCGTGACCTTTACGTTGAGATCTCGCACAAAGGCCATGTCGTGCTCCACCACCACAACGGAGTGATCCTTGGCGATTTCGCGCAACAGTTTGGCCGTTTGTTCGGTCTCTGAATCCGTCATTCCCGCCACGGGCTCGTCGACCAGCAGAACCTTTGGGTCCTGCGCCAGGAGCATTCCGATCTCCAGCCACTGCTTTTGGCCGTGAGACAGAGATGAGGCGCGTGCGTCGCGCAGAGAGCTCAAGCGAATGGTCTCCAACAACTCATCAACGCGTGTGCTGCTTTCCGCCGATGCAAACCAGAAGAAGCTTTCCAGGACGCCGCGGGTTCCAGCAAGGGCCAGAGACAGGTTTTCCTCCACCGTTTGGTGTTCGAACACGGTGGGCTTTTGAAACTTGCGCCCAATGCCCAGTTCGGCAATCTCAGCTTCGTCGAGAGTGGTGAGATCTATCGAGCCGTCAAACCTGACGTCTCCCTCGTCTGGGCGGGTTTTGCCGGTTATGACATCCATCATTGTTGTCTTGCCGGCGCCATTTGGGCCGATGATGGCTCGCATCTCACCGG
>JBCDIP010000516.1:0-3196 GCA_038748855.1 Pseudomonadota bacterium | reverse complement strand
GGCATTGATTGAGGCCAGGGCCTTGTTCGCCCCTTCCACAAATTCGTCCGGCATGCCTTGGGCGATCAGCCGATCAGGGTGATGTTCACGCACCAATTTGCGGTGGGCTGATTTGACAGCGTTCTCATCGTCGTCGCGATCGATACCGAGGATGGCAAAGGGATCATCGGCCGCGCTGCCCATCTCGCTGGCTTTGAGGCGGTCGAAGGTTTCATCATCCAAGCCCATCTCGGCGGCGAGTTTGGCGAGGAAGATTATTTCTTTTTCGGAGACCTCGCCATCGGCCTTGGCGATGTGGAACAAGCTACGCATCAGTTCTTGCAAGACGGCAGGCCGGCCTTTGAACATGCGGCCTACCTGGCGGGCATAGGGCTCGAACCCGGCGCTGTCTTTGCGAGCCTGGTTGAAGACACGGGCGACGTTTTTGATCTCGTTTTCCGGAACGCGAAAGACTTGGCGGAACGCTGCCACTTCGTCTCTTGTCACACGTCCGTCAGCTTTGGCGATCTTTGCGCCCAGAACGATAACCGCGATGGTAAAGGCGATCTTGCGGGTCGCATCTTCATCCGCCGGCTCACTGTCGGCGGTGCGCTTGCGGCCATCACTTGTTCCACGGTGAACTCCTATAAGGGCCTGGTGGCAAAGGTACCGGGCTTTGAGGGCGGGGTTTACACCTGGGCGCCGACCCACGTGACCTATGGGCCCAATAACCGCTCTGCCATGTTGCGCATGCCCCAGAACCGCTTCTGCATTGAGAACCGGGCCACCGACATGTGCATGAACGCTTATCTCGCCATGGCCTGCACCACGGCAGCCACGGTTGAGGGGCTGGGTCAGAAGACCGATCCGGGCCCTGCGCTTGGCAAGGACCTCTATCTGATGAGCGAGGCCGAGTTCGATGAAACCGGCGTCCAGCGCCTGCCGCGCACCCTGGAGGAAGCCACCAATTTGCTGGAAGGTGATGAACTGCTGAAGGCCGCTATTGGCGATCAGATGCACAACTCCTTCATCCAGTATAAGCGCGATGAGTGGGAGCGCTATTCGGTGTCGATCTCCCAGTGGGAGATTGAGGAGTATCTGCGGTACTTCTAAGGGGATTGCCACTAAATAGTTGGTTTTTGTGTTCCGACAGTTGGATTCTGCGAAACGAACCCAATTTCGCGTAAGCATCTGACTGCGTTGGCGAATTCGCTCTATTTGGCATTGATGGTTGAGTTTTTCCCAAACGTCGTCATCCCGGAACTTTGCGCCAGCAAAGTATCCGGGACCCGGGGGCCGAAAGCCATGCGCGTTGCGGCTCTGGGTCCCCGCTTTCGCAGGGATGACGGGGAGGGGTGCGAGGATGCAGGAGAGAGGTGAGGGGGTGAGCCAAACCCCGCGCCCTTGCGCACGCGAGGGCCCATAGCTCACATCTTACCCTTGGCTTAGAAGGTCCCCGCTTTCGCAGGGACGCGGGAAGGCTAGTTCGTATCGTACGCCCGGTCGCGCCAGCTCACTGTGCGCCCGGCAAGGCGGCGGAAGAGGGCGATCCAGTTCAGCACCACCATGAACCCGACACCGAGCGGGTGAAGCGCGGCGCCGAGCAGAGACTGGTGAAAGCGCAACGCCAGGATGAACCGGAACGAGAAGATCAAGAGACACGCCGCGCCCGCCAACACCGGCTCAAGCCCGGCAGCCAGAGCGATCACCAGCAACACCAGCGGCAGGATGTGACCGCCCACCAGGAGCACCGTCCAGATCGGCAAGGCAACCGGCGTGGCAATGCCCTCATGGGCGTTCTTCATGAACCCGGCCCAGATATCGGCCAGGTTGTCGTACATGCGCGTGGCGCAGAGGTCGGTCACATTGACCAGATCTGTGAAGAGGCCATTGCGCCGGAAGGTTCGCGCCAGCTGAACACCGTCATGCATGGTGGCCTTAATGGCCGTGTGCCCGCCAACCTCTTCATACTCTTTCTTACGCACGGCAATGATCTGGCCCACCGCAGCACCGAAACCGGGCGACTTGGTTAAGCGCATGCCGATGAAGGGCAAATAGCCCAACATCATCACGTGAATGGTGGGGATCACCACGCGTTCCCAGAAGCTGCCTGTCTCCTGGAGCGGAATACCCGACAGGAGCGCCGCTTTATTGTTGGCAAGATGGGCGGACAGGCGAGCGAAACAGTCGGGCGAGACGATCATATCGGCATCAATGAACACCATGTGCTCATGCGCCGCCTGGGTGCTGAGAAAGTGGCACGCATGGTTCTTGCCGCCCCAGCCTTCTGGCAGTTTCGGGGTGGAGACCAGCTTGATGCGCGGATCGTTTTGCGCAAACTCGCGCACAATATCGGCCGTGGCATCGGTTGAATTGTCGTCCGCTATAATCAGCTCAAACTCAACCCCTTCGGTTTCCGCGATGGTCTCCAGGGCCGGGCGAATCCTGGCTTCTTCGTTGCGCGCTGGCATCAGAACGGAGACCGGCGGAACGCTGGTGCTGCTACTGGTGTTCTTCGGCGCCCGGAACAGGAACAGGTTCATAATTCCCAAAGCCCAGGGAATGACCGCCAGCCAGAACACGATCCAATTCAAAGTCAGCCAGCTCATGTTTTATCGTCCTCGTGGGCCGCGGAAAAGCTTCTGCCGCGCGCCCAGGCCTTGATGCGCCGCCAGCCATCATACGCAACCCCAACGCCGACGGATCCTTGCAACACCTCCGTGAAGCGCTCCGGATCGCGGCTCATGGCATCCATGGCCAGCTTGTCCTGGGCGGTCTGGAGGGCCATTTGCAGCTGGGACTGCCAATCGTCAATCGGCTTGTCTTTGGGCTCTGTGCTGTGGATCGGAGTGCCGAACCGCAGCAGCAGCTCCGGTTTGCTCTCGTTCCAGAAACAATACTCCACCGCCATGGGTAGAAACGTTGCTTTGCCACAATCGCGGGCAAGGTGGGCAAGCCCCGGCTTAAAGGTGACCGGCCGCACACGTGCGTCAGCAAACTCGCCTTGCGGGGTCAGCCAAATGCTGGTCATAGGCTCCTTTAGGAGGCCGTGCGACACGTTCAGGAAATGTACCGAGCCGCGGCTGCTATCCTGCTCAACAGGAAACAGGCCGATCTTGCGCATGAACTTGTACTTTTCCAACGCGGTCGCATCGATCGGGCCGAACGCTTTGCGGTCCGAATAGAGGGCCCGCGCCAGATAGTACATGACCAGAGG
>JBCDIP010000515.1:0-3198 GCA_038748855.1 Pseudomonadota bacterium | reverse complement strand
GGTCTGACCCTGTCACAAGCGGTTGATAAGATGCGCGGCAAGGTGAACAGCCCGATCACAATCACTGTGGTTCGTAAAGGCCAGTCCGAGCCTTTGGAGATTCGGATTGTGCGCGCCATCATCCGCATCCGTTCGGTACGCTTCAATGAAGAAGATGATCTGGGGTATGTGCGGATCACGACCTTCAACGAGCAAACGCAAGAAGGCCTGAACCGCGCGCTTCGGAACCTGAACGAGAAGATGGGCGACAAGTTGAAAGGCTATGTCATTGACTTGCGGAACAACCCAGGTGGCCTTTTGGATCAGGCGATTTCCGTGTCCGACACCTTCTTGGAGCGCGGTGAGATTGTCTCCACCCGCGGACGCAACGCCGAAGAGACCCAGCGTTTTAACGCTCAGGCCGGTGATCTGACCAACGGCAAGCCCCTTGTGGTGCTGATCAATGGCGGCTCCGCCTCAGCCTCCGAAATTGTGGCTGGCGCGCTGCAAGATCACCAGCGCGCGACCATCTTGGGTACGCGCTCTTTTGGCAAGGGCTCGGTGCAAACCATTATCCCGCTCGGCTCGTACGGCGCCATGCGGCTGACCACTGCCCGGTACTACACGCCTGCAGGCTCATCTATCCAAGCCAAAGGGATCACGCCCGACGTGGTGGTGGAACAGGAACTGCCGGATGAGTTGAAAGGCAAAGCACCTAAGCCCCGCGGCGAAGCGCACTTGCGTGGTCACCTGGAGCACGAGAAGAAGAAAGAGGAAGAAAAGGAAGACAGCGGTTCATCTGCTTACGTTCCAGCTGACAAGGCCAAGGACCAGCAGTTGCAATATGCTTTCAACCTCCTCCGCGGCATCAAGGTGAACGAGAACAAGGCCACCGAAGAGCCGGCGAAGACAGACGAAAAGGCCACGGCAAACTAGCCTGGCGCTTAACGAGCAAAATCAGCAAAAACCCCGGTTCTGCCGGGGTTTTTTTAATCGTCGTAAACAAAGTGTTAAGGCGCGTGTCCGTAACTGTTAGTTGGGAACGAAACCAACGAATCACGTAGCGTACGCCGCGAGCATGATTGACGAAGATCTCAGAACGCCACTCCAGCGCCAGCACCTTAAACGCCGCATGGGTCTATCCTCGATTTCGGCGCTTCAAGTGGCGACCTTCTGCGTGGTTTCCGCCGCCATCGGCTTGGTGGGATGGCTCAGTCTGAACCACGATCCTCTGGGCGGGGAACCGGTGGTGACGGTAAAGATGCTGCCAGGCGATCCGGTGATCATTGCAGCTGCCAATGAAAAGCGCCAGAACGCGCCGAAGGAAGGCATGGTCCGGGTTTATGGAAGCGGAGATGCACCCATAGAGATGCAGGCTGGGGTGACCACGCTCTCGCCCAACACCTCCAAAATGACACGCATTGAGGGCTCGGCGGAACTCACCGCACTGGACCGCCAGTTCGCCGTTCCGCCGGAAGGCGCGCCCGAAGAAGACGTGATCATCACCGGGGCCATTGGTACCAGTGCACCTCGGGACATTCGCCTAAGACGTGCGCCCATTCGGGGTCTGGTGGAGAAGACGCCATTTGGCCCGCTGCCCAAAATCTCCGGTAAGTTGACCCCGGCCAAGGCCTATGCGCGGCCGGTGAACAAGAAGGCGCTGGCAAAGTCGCGCGGCAAGATTGCCATCGTCATTGGCGGCATGGGGCTCTCCTCTGAGGCCACCAGCAAGGCGGTCCGTGCCCTGCCCGGCCCGGTAACCTTGGCATTTGCACCTTATGGCCAGGGACTTCAGCGCTGGATCGGCAAGGCCCGCCGGCGCGGCCATGAAGTGTTGCTGCAGCTCCCTATGGAGCCTTTCAACTATCCGGCCACCAATCCAGGGCCCAACCCGCTTTTGACAAATCTTCACCCCGAAGAGAACCTGAGGCGACTTAAGACCTATATGGGCCGCTTCACCGGCTATACCGGTGTCACGAACTACATGGGCGCCAAGTTCACAAGCGTGCCGGGGGCGCTCGCGCCCGTGCTGGGCGAGCTTAAACAGCGCGGGCTGACTTATCTGGATGATGGCACGTCCGGGCGCAGCAAAACCACCGAAGTCGGACAGCGGCTGAACTTGCATGTGGCGCGGGCCCACAAGGTGATCGACCGGGTGCAGGACCCTGTCCGAATCCGGGCAAACCTGGAAAAACTGGAAAAAATTGCCCTAAAACGCGGAATTGCGGTTGCGGTCGGCAGCGGTTTGCCCGAAACCATCACAGAAGTCAGCCAGTGGGCCAATACCCTGGCAGACAAAGGGATCGCCTTGATCCCTGTGAGCGCAGTTTACGAAAGATAGCAGCCTATGGCCAAACCTGACCGGGAAAGCATGCCTTACCGCGCATGTGTGGGCGTCATATTGCTCAACACAGAAGGAAAGGCCTGGATCGGCAAGCGCATTCCCAAATGGGAAGGAGATGGCTCAGCCCATCTGTGGCAAATGCCGCAAGGAGGCATCGACAAGGGCGAAACCCCTGAGGAGGCGGCTTGGCGAGAGCTTGCTGAAGAAACCGGGGCCACAAAGGCAACTCTGCTCGGCCAAACCTCCGAGTGGCTCTATTACGATCTTCCTGATGATGCGTTGGGCATCGCACTGAAGGGCCGTTTCCGGGGCCAAAAGCAGCATTGGTTTGTCATGCGCTTTGAAGGTGAAGACGCAGACATCAACATTGCGCCGGATGATCACGAGCCGGAGTTCAGCACCTGGAGATGGGAGGCGCTTGAGACCCTGCCGGATCTGGTTGTCCCCTTCAAGCACGCGCTGTACACCGAGTTGGTGAAGCAGTTTAAGGACCTGGCGAAACCGGCCTAAGCAGGATGCACGAAGAGACCTACCGCAACTCTCAAACTTTCATAATATTGGCGAAGGGGCTGCTTGCGCTCTTTTCTTTAGCAATAATCACCAGCGGCGGCGTATCTCCTGCGCAATCGCGCATAATCGGCAATGATGACCGGTTGAGCACAATCCCGCCGGCCTTTTCCAAGGCAAAGGAAAACCTTGGCCTCCTGAGTATTGAAGGGGCCGGTGGCTGCACGGCATTCTGCGTCGCTCCAAACATCGTCGCCACAAGCGCGCACTGTTTGCTTGGGGAAAGCGGCAAATGGCGGAAGAAGAACATGTTCTTCTCCTTTACCCAGCAGCTAAACAACGAGAGGGTCTCCAGCTTTTTGCGCTCG
>JBCDIP010000514.1:0-3199 GCA_038748855.1 Pseudomonadota bacterium | reverse complement strand
AGAGTACGGTCACGGTGCTGTCCGGGGCAATGATCACAAAGGGGTTGAACGACCCTTCAGCGGTTTTTGCCGCCTCAGCAGTGCCGAGCGACAGCTTCGAGCCGATCATCAGACCGGCCGTGGTGCCTCCAGCGGCAACGAGAAAGCCGCGGCGGGAGGGCTTGGAGACGTTTTGGGGGACGAAAAAGTTCATCAGATCACGCCTCCATCATTTCGGCAGCCCTGTGGACGGCCTTGCGGATACGGTGATAACTCACACAACGGCAGACATTACCGTCCATGGCATCGTTGATGTCCTCATCGGACGGCTTGGCGTTTTCGTTGAGCAGGGCGGCAGCGGCCATGATCTGGCCGGACTGGCAGTAGCCGCATTGCGGCACATCCAACTCGCGCCAGGCGGCTTGCACCGCTTCAGCCGATTTGCCTGAAAGCGCATCAATCGTGGTCACCTTGGCCTCACCCACATCTTCCACCATGGTCTGGCAAGAGCGGGTGGGCTCGCCGTCCAGATAGACGGTGCATGAGCCGCAGGCGGCAATACCGCAGCCGAATTTGGTGCCGGTCAGGTTCAATTCATCACGCAACGCCCAGAGCAAGGGCGTGTCAGGGTCCACATCAACGGTGCGTTTGCTGCCGTTGACCGTAAGATCAAATCGCATGGGTTTCATCCTTCCTGTCAGTGTGGGGCAAGGCCAAAGAGGGCCTTAAAAACAAAACAGCGGCCCGGTTCCGCCGATCCCCGGGCTCTTGAACACTTCATCTGGCGTCCCAACTATATGGGTGCCGTCGCGGAATTGAGAACGCGAGATCGTTCATAATTCTTGCCTAATCCTCCAAGATCGGGCGAATTGCTTTGAACGTGGCGCGTAACTACAGCCATAGTGAGGCTATGAACCCCCACGTTTCGATAAAGCGCACCACCCCCATTGCTACGGGTGCACCGGCCGTTCAGATCAGCGATCTGTCGCGGGCCATAGACCTCGGCGCCCTGCCCGGCGAGCTGGAGCGGCACGCGGTGCAGCAAGGCCTGGCCGAAACGCCGGTGCCCGGGGTCAGGATGTTCCGCTGCGATGACCCTACCCCGCGCTCGCCTTGTGTTTACGACCCGTGCGTTGTGTTCATTCTGCAGGGTGCAAAGCGCGGCTATTTCGGCGCCCAATCGTTTGAATATGGCGCGTCGAGCTTTGTGGTGTTCGCGGTGCCGATCCCGATGGAGGCCGAAATCATCGCCGCTTCTGCCGATGAGCCGTTTCTGGGCCTGGCCCTGACCATCGACCCGGCGCTGATTGCCGATCTTCAGATGCGCATCGATGAAGAAGCCATGCCGTCTTCGCGGATGGCCGAAACCATCGCCATTTCCCCGGTGGACGAGGATATGGGCGACACCCTGAACCGGCTTGTGGCGACGTTTGACAATGAGCGGGATGCCAGGATTCTGGGGCCCATGATCACGCGTGAGATCTTCTACCGGGTGCTGCTTGGCCACCAGGGCACGCTGCTGCGGGCGGCGGCCCAGCGGCACAGCCACTATCACCGCATTGGCCATCTGTTGAAGATGATCCAGGATGATTGCAGCGTGAACTACACCACGGCGGAAATGGCAAGCCTGGTGAGCATGAGCAAGACGTCGCTGCATGAGAGCTTCAAGTCGATCACGGCGATGACGCCGTTGCAGTATGTGAAGTCCATCCGGCTCCACCGGGCGAGGCTTCTGATGCTCTCGGAGGGCATGAGCGCCAGCGCCGCGGCGTATCAGGTGGGCTATGCGTCGAGCTCCCAATTCAGCCGCGAATTCAAACGCCTCTTCGGCCTGCCCCCTCGGCTGGATGCCCAGCGCGACGCGGCGAGGCCGGTTGTTTAGGGGGTCCCGCGTCCTTGCGAAAGCGAGGACCTTCTGAGCCAAGGGATCGGACCGGGCTATGGGCCCTCGCGTGCGCAAGGGCGCGGGAGGGTTGTTAGTGCGCAGGGATTGCCCCTAAGCCGCGGCCGTCAACAGCTTCGGCCCTCCTGGCCCATGGCTCTCGCGCCACTCGGGGTTCTCCCCACAGTACTGCGCATCCTTGATCAACACATGCGCCTCACGCCGCTCGATCGCTGCCACATCCGGCGTGCGCGCCAGGGCGATCTTTGCGAAGTTCGCCAGGGCCCTCAGCCGGTTCCCAAAGGTCGGCACCGCCTCAGGCCGCCGCGCCACCTCGCGCCGGGCAATCACCTCAAAACTCTCCGCCGGGCGGCCGGTCACCGTCTGAACCACATCCGTCGGCGCATTCACAGCAAAGGCCCCGCGCCGATACTCCTCCACATAGAGCCGCAACTGCGTGAGCATGGTGTCGGAATAATTGGGCGGCGGCACAGCGCGGAGCGCCTTCAAGAACATGGTCTCCGAGATGTCCTGATACCGAACCTTGCGCCCCAGAACGCGGCCGAGCGTCTCCGCAATCTCGCTAGGCGAGAGTAGCGCCGGCCCCGTCGGGCGATAGACCTTGCCCCCATGGGTGGCCGGGTCCATCAGCGCCCCCGCGGCCACAGCGCCAATATCTTCATTGGACGGCGGCGCGTTCTTCTTTTCGTTGCCGTCGCCAAGCGGCATGGGCAGAAGGCCGAGCTGGGCCGCCGGTTCCAGAACCATGAAGTAATTGTCCGCAAACCAGCCCACGTTCACTGTGGTCACACTCATTTCACCCATCATCTCCAGCATGGCATCGCTCAGCCAAACCTCCCGGGTGAACTGGGAAGGATGCTCCGGCTGAGACAGCCACTGGCTGAGCGAGACCACATGTTCCAGCTTGGCCTCGTGCGCAGCGGCGGCAAACACGGCCCCGAAGTGCAGTCCATTCGGCGCGGTGGGGGCGCAATGATAGGCGCGGGTCACCCCCTCCATGGCCCGGCGCATATCGCGCATGGAGAACTGGTCGCCGACAAAAATCTCCGCTCCGGCCTCCTTCAGCCGCTCTGATCGCGCATCTGTCCGGCGCAAAAACGCGACCACCCGATAGCCGTTCTCCAACAGGGTGAGCGCCGTGGGCAGGCCGGTTTTGCCGCCGGCACTGGTGACGAGGATCTTGGGTTTTCTGGGCATATCTTGTTTCCTTTGCTTGATGAACGCGGTGGGCTCGGCCACCTTCGGGTGTGAGTGAAAAACGCAACTGTCTTGTATAAAATATCTAGTAATCACTATATATTTTAAAGTAATATTTCT
>JBCDIP010000513.1:0-3202 GCA_038748855.1 Pseudomonadota bacterium | reverse complement strand
CGAAACGAAGCTCGAGAAGCTCAAAGCTGAGCGTGAGCGGCTTGGCGGCGTGAACTTGAGGGCAGAGGAAGAAGTCGAAGAGATCACCACGCAAATCGAGGAACTTGTCACCGAGCGTGAGGATGTCATCAGCGCCATCAATAAGCTGCGCGGAGCAATCGGCTCTCTGAACAGAGAAGCGCGCCAACGCCTTCTGGCCGCCTTTGACACGGTCAATGAGAACTTCATCTCACTCTTCACAAGTCTCTTCGGCGGTGGCCAGGCTGAGTTGCGTCTTACAGATTCCGATGATCCGCTCGATGCCGGCCTGGAGATCTATGCCCGCCCGCCCGGAAAGCGCACGCAGGTCATGTCCCTTCTGTCAGGCGGTGAGCAGGCGCTCACGGCGACAGCACTGATATTCGCGGTGTTCCTCACCAATCCGTCCCCCATCTGCGTGCTCGATGAGGTGGATGCGCCGTTGGACGATGCCAATGTGGAACGGTTCTGCAGACTGCTTGAGGATATGTGCCAGAAGTCGGAAACCCGCTTCCTTGTCATCACCCACCATCCGCTGACCATGGCCCGGATGAACCGCCTGTTCGGCGTGACCATGGCCGAAAAAGGGGTGTCGCAGCTCGTCTCGGTCAGCCTGGAGGCGGCGGAGCAAATGCGCGAGGCAAGCTAACCTCAGCTTCCCGACCACCAAACCGAGTGGCTATTGGGAGCCAGCATCATCGGAATGTGATAGCGCGCGTCCGGATCGGGCATCTGAAACCGGATCACCGTTTCATGGCAGATTTGCATGGGTGTTGCCTCAACGCCCCGTTCTTTGAAGTACGCACCGGTTTGCAAGACCAGCTCGTAAGTGGCGTTGGCGTCTGCCTCGTCCAACGCGATCTCCTGGAGGAAGCGGCCGCCAGCATCGGTCTGGCCGCTCAACACATCATGGCGTTGGCCGTCCGGGCCGATCCGCTGAAGGTTGAGCGCAATGCCGCCTGCGTGCGAGCCGTCGACAGCGTTCAAGGTGTGCGTGGAGAGGGTGGCCATTCTAAACTCACTCGATTGAGGCTTTGTCGCGCTTGCTCGTGGTGGCCAGCACAATGGGGCTGATGACGCCCCTGGCTTTCACGTTGAGACAGGCTGGCTTGCCACTCGCAATGGCGCGCTTAAGGGCTGGCACCAGCTGATCGCGCGTTTCGACAAGCTCGCCGAAGCCGCCCATGCCCTCAAACAGGCCATGGAAGGGGATGTCCCGGAAGTCGGTGGCAAAATGTTGTCCGCTCTCAAAAAGACGTTCCTGCTGCTGGGAAATGCAGTCAAGCCCGCCATTATTGTCGACCACCACCACGATTGGGGTGTTCTCCTGGAAGGCTGCTTCAATGGAGAGCCCGCCTGAGAGAAACGCGCCATCGCCACTGATCAGCACCACAGTGCTCTCCGGGTTCAGGTTTTTTGCAGACAGCGCAAAAGACACACCGCAACCCAGCAAGCTGTACGACCCCGGGTGCATGATGCCGGCAAGTTTCTGTCCCTTCCATCCGGCAAGATTTACCGCGATCTCCGACCAAAAATGGGTGTTACCCCCATCGAACAGAAGAAAATCGTTCGCGGTGAGGCAGGTCTGCACATCCAGGGGCAATTGCAGCGGATGGATCTTCTCTCCCGTCAGGTCTGCCGCCTCTGTTTCGGCTGCGAGGGTCGTTAGGGTGTCCGACACCCACTCCTCGCGCTTTGCCAAGTTGAGATCGAGCCAGGTACGATCAAGGCTCCAAGAACCGCGCTCCTTGAGGGTGCCAAGGGCATCAAAAAACGCCCCCGGATCTGAAAGCAGGACCCTGTCGGCCGCACGGTTGAACTCGATCTCTTCATGAGAGCCATTGACGCAGATGAGCTCCAACGTGTCCGGAAACAGGGGCGGATTGCCGAAGTTCATCTGATTGTCCAGACGTCCCCCCACCATGATTGCAACATCACATTCTTCAAGGGCGAACTTGGACGGGGGATACTGATGCACATCTGCAAGCCCCATGTAGATGTCATTGTCTTCGCCCAACAGCTTTTGGTGATAGGGCACGTTGAAGAAAGGAATGTTGAGAGCCCGCGCAGCCGCTTCCATCTTCCCTTCTGCTCCGGACCACCACACCCCGTGACCTCCGATGAGAATGGGGCGCTTGGCGGCTGCTATGGTTTCCAGTACGCCAGCCAGCGCTTCAGGCTCTGGCCAGGCGAGGGACGGTGAGTGAGAGCGGTTTGTGAACGGGCGTTCCCCGGATGCTGCTGTTTCCGGGAAAGAGGAGAACATAATGTCCACCGGCAAGCTGAGGTGCACAGGGCCGGGATAGCCGCTGGTGGCGATGGTGTAGGCCCGGTCAACAAACTCCTCAATCCGTTCACCATCGGTAATGCTGGCGCTGTACTTGGTGAGGGGGGCAGCGATGGTCACATCGTCAATCTCTTTAAACCCCCCAGCTCCCTGGCGTTTAAGTGTGCTGGAACCGGTCACAAAGATGACCGGCGAGCGCTCACCCCAGGCTTCCATCATGGCCGGGACAGCGTTGGCAAACCCTTCAGGCCCGACCAAGCAGACGGCCGGTTTGCGGGTAAGCCGGGCGTGGCCGTCGGCAAGGTGACCGGCAATCTGCTCGTGGGGGCAATTGACCACTCGCATCTGGCATTCCATGAAACCTTCCAAGGCTGGATTGCAGAAACCGCCAGATAGCGTGAATACATGCTCGACCCCCCGCTCATGAAGGGCTCTGGCCAGCAGATTACCACCTCTTATGCGCTTTGCTTCTGCCATAACGAGCCCCTTTTAGTCCTTTGGCGATGCCATCCCTGGGTCATGCAAGATCTGCGCGCTCACCTCAGAAATGTCCCTCAAGCCTGTTTGGGACAGGGCGACATCAATGTCTTGCCGGAACGCCTCAATAAGCTGGCTCACCCCATGCTCGCCGTTTGCGCCGACCGCATAGAGCATGGGCCGCCCCACGAGGACAAAATCGGCACCCATGGCAAGCGCCTTCACCACATCTTCGCCAGACCGCACGCCACTGTCGAAGATCAGGGGGTAGTCCGGCCCCACCGCAGCCCTGACGGCAGGCAACGCATGAATGGCGGCAGGCGCGCTGTCCAGCTGCCGGCCTCCATGGTTGGAAACGGAAATCCCGTCTGCTCCAGATTGTTTGATCTTTAGCGCATCAACTGGAGACAAAACCCCCTT
>JBCDIP010000512.1:0-3203 GCA_038748855.1 Pseudomonadota bacterium | reverse complement strand
TCAAAGTGGAGGGCCGGACGCTCCATCGGGTTGGCCGACTTCAGCTCAATATGTCCGCTGCTTTTTGGCCTCAGCTGGTCAATCTGAAGCGTGAAGGCCTGCTCCAGGCGGATCTTGGTGCCCTCATAGTCAACGCCCACGGGTCCGAAATGATATTGCAGATTGGGGTAGGGGACGTCCGCATTGCCGCGCACCAGGCCGCCGGCTTCCCAGATGTTGGAGGACGCGATGCCCGAGCGGTCCACAATCCAGCGCGCGCCGGCCAGAGCCTTGCGCACCGGATTGGTGATCTTGTGGATGGTGACGGGTTCAAGGCAGGCGAACTTGAGCGCCACTGTGGCGTGGTCCTGCAGGTTGCGTCCGACGCCTGGCAAATCAATCTGGGGCGTGATGCCGTGCTCGCGCAGGTGATCGGCTGGGCCGATGCCCGACAGCATCAAGAGCTGGGGCGAGTTGATCGCGCCGCCTGAGGAGATCACTTCCTTCTCCACCTCTACCCGGTGGCGTTCGCCTTTATGGTCGAATTCCACGCCGGCGACCCGGTTTCCCTCCACCAGCAAACGGTGCACCATAGCGTCGGTCTTCAAGGTGAGATTGTCGCGGACAAGGGCCGGCCTGAGATGAGCCACCGCCGCGCTGCAGCGCAGGCCGTTCTTCTTGGTGCTGTCCAGCCGGGCGACGCCTTCAGGCTTATAACCATTGAGGTCTTCAGAGGTGCCTTGGCCCGATTGTGCGCCCGCTTCCAGAAAGGCATCGTAGAGGGTGTTTTCATAACACCCCTTGGTGACGCCCAGAGGACCATCGGCGCCGCGCCAGTCGTTCGCGCCACGGTCGCTGTTCTCGCTGGCTTTGAAGTAAGGCAAACACTGGGCGTAGCTCCATTTGGAAAGGCCCAGCTCGCCAGCCCAGCGGTCATAGTCCAGCGGGTGGCCGCGCATGTAGACCATGGCATTGATGGAAGATGAACCGCCCACCACGCGCCCGCGCGGCATGCCCACCTTGCGGTCGTAGAGCTCCGGCTCGGCCTCGGTTTCGTAGTTCCAGTTGATGGAGGGGTCTTTGTAGACCTTGTAGACGCCTGCAGGAACGTGGATGAAGATGCTCCGGTCCATGGGGCCGGCTTCCAGGATCAGCACCTGATTGCGTCCATCGGCGCTCAGGCGGTTGGCGAGCACACACCCGGCCGAACCTGCTCCGATAATCACATAGTCATATCGCTGGGTTTTCGCCACGGTGGCGTCCTAATCCAGCACTTGAAAATGACATTCCACAGGTGAGCCCGCGTTCACGGGCAAGATGTCCTGCGGGCAGCACGACATAGCTGCCACGCAATCCATCTCCGCGCGCAGCACCACATAGTCTCCCGCTTTAGAGACGGGTTCGCCCCAGGCGGTGGCGCCATCCTTGGCAACGGGAATATTCATCCACAGATTAAGCGGGCTCGGGGTCTCCAAACCCTCGTGCCCGAGTTCGGCCATGGCGTCGCGCAGATTGTCGGTGCAATTGTCGTGATGCCCCTCAACACCCAGAAGGTGATAGCGATGGGTGTCGCAGGCGGCCATCAGTGTGTCATGAATGCCGGGCGAAGTGTCCTCCACAAAGTGCAGGATGGGCCGGCGCGTGTTGGTGTGCAGATCGTGGCCCGCTTTGGGGAATATGGTGGTCAGTGTGGCGCGCAGGTGCTCCATTGAAAGGAACTCGGAGGGGTCTTGTGCGTTAAAGGCCCAAAAGTCGACCACCTGATGACCGTGGGTATTGATGATCTTGATGGATTGACCCTGCTTCAGGTGTGTGGCCTTGCCCTTGCGGGCTGGGATGATTTGAAGGGTTTCGGAAGAAAGGGGCATAGCATCAAGTTCTTTCATCGCCTGGCGTGATCTTGTGATACAGAACAGCTCTAGACGTTATGCCTAATCCTCAAACCCTTCAACCGTCTCACCCTCCATGAGCCAAGCTCCCACGTCCGGCGATCGTTCTCAGCCGCTTCCCGCAGCCGGTTTCTTTCTGCTGGCAGGGGTCACGCTGTTTTGGGGCGCAAACTGGCCAGGCATGAAGATTGCGCTCGCTGAATTGCCCGTGTGGTGGTTCCGCAGTATGAGCGTTGGGGCCGGCGCTTTGGGGCTATTGGTCATCGCGCGGCTCTCTCATGGAACCCTGAGGGTTCCCTTGCGTGAGATGGTGCCGCTGGCGGTTTGCGCGATATTTGCGATCATGGGCTGGCATGTGTTTGCCGCTTACGGGGTGTCGATGATGCCGGCGGGAAGGGCTTCGATCATTGCCTTTACCATGCCTGTGTGGGCCTCCATCTTCGGCAGCTTCTTAATCGGCGAGCCGTTCACAAAGCCTAAGGTCATTGGCCTGATGTTGGGACTGGGCGGGCTTGCAGTATTGATGGGCGAAGATCTGGTGGTGCTGGGCGCTGCGCCCGTGGGCGGGCTGTTTATGTTGATGGCTGCCATCTCCTGGGGTTTCGGTACGGTGCTGTTCAAACGCCAGGCCTGGAGCGCGCCGGTGGCCACCATTGTGGGCTGGCAATTGCTGACCGCCTTCGTGCCCATCACTGTTGTGGCCTTGTTGACCGAACCTGTGCCGGATCTCACAGCGCTCAGCGCCAAGACATGGTGGGCCCTTGCATACTTATTTGCTTTGCCCATGGTGTTTTGCCAGTGGGCCTATTTCAAGGTGGTCACGATCTTCCCGGCCGCCATTGCCGCCATGGGTACGCTGGCGGTGCCCATCGTGGGGGTCTACTCAAGCGCGCTGATCTTGGGCGAACCTGTCGGGTGGCAGGAGTTGACAGCCTTGGTCCTGATCTGCTCAGCGCTCGCCAGCGTGCTGGTGGTGCCGGCGCTGCTCAACGGAAAGGAGCGGGGGGCGTGAGGTGGATAGGCGGTTGATTTGACGAAAGTCAGCGCTAACCCAGCTTGAACTGCCGTCGTAACGCCTCTTCACCTTTGGGGCTGAAGGCGACGATCCGCGTCCCGTCAACGCGCCTTGCCCAGCCCAGCTCATAGAACCGGGATAGCAAGGCCGCGCCCACGCTGCCGGCGAGATGAGATCTGCGGACACTCCAGTCCAGGCAGGAGCGGCACATAGGGCGGCGTTTCTTCGATATGGCCTCAAGATCGATGCCAAAGGCAACCAGTTCTGCTTCGCCCTTTTCGGTGAGATCGGGCAATTCATCCTGGCTGCCCAGCCAGCCC
>JBCDIP010000511.1:0-3206 GCA_038748855.1 Pseudomonadota bacterium | reverse complement strand
CCGGCTTGCCCGCAATTCCAGTGGGGGCCAAAAGCTTGCACAAAAGAGTGCTGCCACTGCGCGGAGACGTGCAGATTACGTAAGCATCAAAGCCGGCCATGTTTCTCCAGATGGCAGATCAGTGCACGGCTTCAATGGCCAGAGCGATGCCCTGCCCACCGCCAATGCACATGGTCACAAGACCATAGCGGCCATCGGTGCGGTGAAGCTCAGAGATTGCCTTAACCGCCAAGATCGCCCCTGTGGCCCCGACCGGATGACCCAGCGCGATCGCTCCGCCGTTGGGGTTCACCTTAGCGCCGTCCAGCCCCAGTTCCTTGGAGACAGCGCACGCCTGGGCGGCAAACGCCTCATTGGATTCGATCACGTCGAAATCGTCCTTCGACAGTCCAGTGCGCTGCAACAGGTTGCGCACCGCCGGGATCGGCCCCACGCCCATCTCCGAAGGCTCAACGCCCGCGTGCGCATAGCCCACAAGCTTGGCGACTGGCTTGCGTCCGGCTTTGTCAGCAGCTTCCGCCTCCATCAACACCAGCGCCGCGGCCCCATCATTGATCCCTGAGGAGTTGCCGGCCGTTACAGAGCCTTCTTTGTCAAACACGGGACGCAACCCGCTGAGGGCATCAGGAGTGGCATCGTGACGTACATGTTCGTCCGTGTCGAACATCACCATGTCCCGTTTGACCTTCACTTCGATGGGAAGGATCTGGTCCTTAAAGCGGCCCTCGGCAATGGCTTTTGCGGCGCGTTGCTGGCTTTGCAGGGCAAAATCATCCTGGTCCTCCCGGCTGATCTGCCACTTGCGCGCAACGTTCTCAGCGGTGTTGCCCATGTGGCCGTGCCCGAACGGATCGTGCAGCGCGCCCAGCATCATATCCACCACCTTGGCATCGCCCATCTTTACACCGAAGCGCGCGTTGAGGGAGGCATAGGGCGCCCGAGTCATGGACTCAGCGCCGCCGGCAATGGCCACATCCGCATCGCCCAGCATCACCGTCTGGGCTGCGGAAACAATGGCCTGAGCTCCAGAGCCGCACAGCCGGTTACACGTGAGAGCGGGCGTTTCGATGGGCAGCCCCGCATCGATCATTGCGACCCGCGAAAGATACATATCCCGCGGCTCGGTGTGGATCACATTGCCGAACACCACATGCCCCACCTCTTCAGGTGCCGTCTCTGCACGGGTGAGCGCCTCGGTGATCACCGCCGTTCCCATAGCCGTCGGGCTGGTGTCTTTCAGCGCACCTCCAAACGTTCCAATTGCTGTGCGAACCCCTGACAGAAAAACAACCTCGCGCGCCATGCTGATGCTCCTTGATGTAGCAGTGGACTAACTCGCCAGATGATTTACCAGCCCGAGAGGCAAACTCAAGTGAACTTATGGCTCAACCGGCAGACGCATGGCGGTGTAGGCAAGGCGCCTTTTGCGTTTCTTGGAGCTCTTGCTGATCCACGACTCCAACAGCGCGCGCACATCTTTGATCTTCGTGAAGGGCTCTTTGTTGAAGTTGTGCCGAATGCCGCTGCGCCGTTTGGAGCCGTCGCAAAGAGCAACCACCGTTTCCTCGCCTGCGTTCTCCAAGGTCAGCTGGAACGGTGCAGAGCCGCTCGGCACGCGCACTTCGCGGTCCCCGTTTATGGTGGGGTGGGAGCGGAACTTATTCGGGAACACAACGGTCCCTGAGCCATCACTGTTGGCCAGGATCACCGTTAGAGAGCATTCCTGGAGGGTCTGGATAGAGAAGGCAATCGGGTCCCCGCGCTGATAGCGCGACTTATCGGACACCATAGAAAGCTTGAAGGCACCCGTATTGCGCTCATCGATCGCAGAACGCCTCGGCACGCCGCTGCGGAAGCCAATCAGACGGCCCACCGACTTGGCGCGGAGCGGCGCATAACCGGTTGTAATGCGCACAATCGCCGCGAACTTTGCTTCAAACGTTAGTCGTGCCATACCACGCTGAGCGATCACCCGGCCCGTGTTGAACGATTTCAGCCCCTTGTCTGCCATGGTCTGATTGAAGACCTCTGTCGTGACGCCCACATCGGCTGCGGCGGTCTGAAGATCAACAAGCCGCGCCTCATAGTGATCGGCCAGAGCCCGGATAGGCTCTTTGGACCCGGCGGTCACCACCCCGGCGCGTTCATAGGCATCAGCGTAAAACGTATCATCGCGGCCGCGCAGAAAGCTCATATAGTCATGGCGCGGATAGAGTTTGCGCACTTGATCTTGGAGCTTGGGCGAAAACTCTGAATTGCCGTCCACATGCGCCCTGATCCGATCCGGCACAAACTGCAGCGGCGCAAAATTGCATTCAGGGCAATAGTACCCGTTGGAGGTTCGCCAATCGGACGGATCGAAGGTTTTCAGGCGCACGCCATTGATCCGGCCGCCGCTGGCATTGTGAATGAACCAGGCCCTTAGACCATTGGGCAGGCTGAACTGGATGGTGCCGCCAATGGAGCTGAAACGGTTCTTGCCGCCAGGCCCCAAAGGAAAATCGAAAAGATTGCCGCGTTTCTCAAGGCTGGCAAATTCATAGGTTTGCCAGTAAACGCCATCTTCGCGCGCATGGCGCTCAAGCACGCGACTTGCACTCTTAACCCCGTAAAGCTGAAACCCCGTGCGGGCAACCTTCCCCTCATTCTTCGACGGCATGCCGAGCTTCTTGCGCAATCCGGCAAGAGATTTCGGCAACCCGAGTATTGAGTAGTACATGGCCGGGCGCGAGGCCGCGAAAGCAAACCAGTCCGCCCGCACGTAAGGCATGATGCTGCGGGACGTGTTCCAGATCTTTTTATGGCGCCCAACTTCAGTCTGCACGGAATAAGGGTAAGAAAGCAGGATCTTTTGCCAAGTCTTATCCGTCCACCCCAAGTCGTCTTGATGGAACCGCATGACGAGGTTTTCAGGGCCCAGCAGCGCTGGAGATATGGTCGTTGGAGACCAGGAGAGGCTGTTCAGCAGCTTAGCAGCCGCATTCTTGTGGGCAGCCAGATCGTCTTCGCTTGTGCATGCATTGTAGAGATTGGCAAACGTGAGATACCGGGTACCGTCCGCCTTCTCGCGCGGCATGGCCGTTAGATCGGCCTCAATCGCTTTGGCAACCGCGTCTAGGTCGATCACCTCGCGCCCGCCCGACCTGGACGAATGGTGCAACGATCTGGACACTGTCTCAGCCATGAGCTCGGTGAAATTGTAGTAT
>JBCDIP010000510.1:0-3208 GCA_038748855.1 Pseudomonadota bacterium | reverse complement strand
GATGCGACGTCGGCGACCGCGCTGGTTGCTGCACCCATAGCGCTTATCGTTGCTTATGGCGTCGGGCGGGTGATGATGATGGTCACCCAGCAAATTCGCGACGGGATTTTCGCCAAAGTAACCCAGTATGCAGTGCGCCATATGGCGGTGCGTACCTTCCAGCATCTGCACGCGCTCTCCTTGCGTTTCCACTTGGAGCGGCGCACCGGTGGGTTGGCCCGTGTGATCGACCGCGGCGTCAAAGGCATCGAAGTCGTGATGCGCTATGCCTTGTTCAACACGATCCCAACGGTGCTGGAGCTCGCGTTCGTGTGCGGCATTCTCTACTTCAATTTCGGGGGCTGGTTTGCGCTGGTCACAGCGGTGACAGTGGTCTTGTACATCTGGTTCACCTACCAGGCGACCGAGTGGCGGATCGGCATACGGCGCGTCATGAATGACGCGGATACGGAAGCCAACACGAAGAGCATCGATTCCCTTTTGAACTTCGAGACCGTGAAGTACTTCGGCAACGAAGAGCACGAGTACAAGCGGTTCGATGTCTCAATGGCAAGGTACGAAAAGGCGGCCACGAAGAGCTACACCTCGCTTGCGGTTCTGAACTCCGGCCAGTCGCTCATTTTCTCTACTGGCATGACCATTGTGATGGTGATGTCGGGAATGGGCGTGGCGAACGGGAGCTTGAGTGTGGGCGATTTTGTGCTCGCCAACGCGCTTTTGATCCAACTCTATCTGCCGCTCAATTTTATGGGCACTGTGTACCGGGACATTAAGCAGGGGCTGATCGACATGGAGGCCATGTTCAACCTCTTGGACGTCACGCCCGAGATTGCCGATAAGCCGGACGCCAAGGCGATAGACGTGAGCAAGGGGGAAATCTCGTTTGATCAGGTCACCTTCCACTACGACCAAAAGCGGCCGATCCTGAAAGGCATCAGCTTTAAAGTGCCTGCCGGCAACACCATCGCAATTGTGGGCCCGTCCGGGGCCGGCAAGTCCACCGTCTCTCGCTTGCTCTACCGGTTCTACGATGTCAGCGGCGGGGCGGTCAGCATCGATGGACAGAATATTGCGGACGTGACGCAGAAGTCTCTGAGGGACGCGATTGGCATGGTGCCCCAGGACACGGTGCTGTTTAACGACACGATCCACTACAACATCCGCTACGGTCGCCCCGACGCCACCGATGAAGAGGTGGAAGAGGCTGCCAAGCTGGCCCAGATTCACGACTTCATCCAAACGCTCCCCGCCGGGTATGACTCTATGGTGGGCGAGCGCGGCCTGAAGCTTTCCGGCGGTGAAAAACAGAGGGTCGCCATTGCCCGGACGATTTTGAAAGGCCCGCCCATTCTTCTGCTGGATGAGGCCACCTCTGCGCTGGACACCTACACCGAACAGGAAATCCAGAGTGCGCTTGCCGGCGTTTCAAAAGACCGCACAACGCTTGTGATCGCACACCGGCTCTCTACCATTGTAGATGCTGATGAGATCATCGTGCTGGAGGGCGGGCACATTGCCGAGCGAGGCTCGCATGGCGAGCTGCTGCAACTCAACGGGGTTTATGCCGACCTCTGGAACCGCCAGCGGGAAGCTGAAGATGCGCGCAAACGTCTGGCCGAAGTGGAAGAAGAACGCGTGAAGGCCACAGACGCTGAAACCGCAGAAAAAACCAGCGCAGGCATTGCAGCCTCGTGAGCGATCAGGTTTTATGCAGCCGGCCACGTGGGGTGGCTCACCGGGTGCATCAATTGTCTATGGGACGTGGGTAGTGCTGGATTCAATCGCCTCTGTTTTTGTCCCGATCCATAAGGACGGGCACAAGTTCCTGGCACTGTTTGGGCTGGTGACGGTGCTGCTGTTTTACTTTCTGCCGGATTTCTTCGGTTGGATCGGTGTGATCCTGACCCTGTGGTGTGCTTACTTCTTCCGCGATCCTGACCGGGTTACGCCGATGCGGGATGGACTGATCATCTCGCCGGCCGATGGGAGGGTCTGCGCCATTGACGATGTGGTGCCGCCCAGCGAGCTTGAGCTCGGACCGGAGCGGGTGACCCGCATTTGCGTCTTCATGAACGTGTTCGATGTGCACGTGAACAGAGCGCCCCAGGCCGGGCGGATCACCAGCATCAATTACATCCCCGGAAAGTTCTTTAATGCCGAGCTCGACAAAGCCAGCGACCACAACGAACGGCAGGGCTTCACCATTGAACTGAAGGACGGCTCTAAAATCGGCATGGTGCAGATTGCCGGGCTGGTGGCGCGCCGCATCATCAAGTTTGTGGAGGAGGGCGATCATGTGGGGGCCGGTGAGCGTCTGGGGCTGATCCGCTTTGGCAGCCGGGTGGATGTGTACCTGCCGCCTGGCAAGTCAGCCCAGGTCTGCATTGGACAGTTGGCCCTTGCAGGCGAAACGGTTTTGGCCGATCTATCCTCCGATGAACCTGAACGGGAAGCGCGGCGCGCATGAACACGCAGTCCCCCATTGATCCTGATCTTGGGCCTGACGATGCGAACCGGCGGTTCAAAGTGGTGCCCATGCGGCTCCTGCTGCCGAACATCGTCACGCTTCTGGCCTTGTGTGCCGGGATCACCTCTATCCGCATGGGGGTGGCCGGACGCTACGAGCTGGCCGTTAGCCTGATTGTTCTGGCGGCCGTGTTTGATGCGCTGGACGGGCGCATCGCCCGGTTCTTGAAGGGCACATCGCGGTTTGGGGCGGAACTGGATTCGCTTGCTGATTTTGTCAACTTTGGGGTGGCTCCGGCTATTCTCGTTTTTGTGTGGTCGTTGGATGAGCTCAAGAACCTGGGCTGGATCGTTGCGCTCGCCTTTGCGCTATGCTGCGCGTTGCGGCTCGCCCGGTTTAACGTGACGCTGGACGATGACGATGCGCCCGCTTGGAAAGCCAACTACTTTTCCGGGGTGCCGGCGCCGGCCGGTGCGGCGATCGCCCTGTTACCGCTCTACCTTGGCTTTCACGATGTAATTGATGGTCCGGAAGCCGCCCCTGTCATTCTCTTCTACATGGCATTTGCTGGCCTCTTGATGGTGAGCCGTATTCCTACGTGGTCGGGCAAAAATCTGGGCAAGCGGATCAACTCCAATATGGTTCTGCCCGTGATGCTGGTCGCGGTCTTGTTCGCGGTCCTGTTAATCTCCTATCCCTGGTTCACCATGAGCGCGCTGGTGACCGCCTACATGGCCACGT
>JBCDIP010000509.1:0-3208 GCA_038748855.1 Pseudomonadota bacterium | reverse complement strand
CGTCTTAATGCCAGATCCGCCTGCAAACAGCACATAAGTCTTTTCATCATCGGCCTCAATCGGCGCATGGAAGCGGCCCATGGGAGGCAAGACGGACAGACGGTCGCCGGCTTTGAGATTGTCGTTCACAAAGCTGGAAAACCGCCCCAGAGGCATCTTTTTCACACACACCCGAAGCTCGCCTTTGTCTGGGCTCACGCACACAGAATAAGGGCGTCTGAGGTCCTCACCGTCCACTTCGGTCCGCAAGGTGAGGTACTGGCCTTGAGTAAAGCGATAGTTCTCCGCCAATTCATCGGGCACATGAAAGGCCACCGAGGTGGCGTCATCGGTTTCCTTGCGCACATCGGCAACCACAAGCTCATGAAACTCAGGGCGCGGCATTGCTAATCCTTAGATACATTTAAAATAGTCAAAGGGTTCTCGGCACGAGTTGCAGCGCCAGAGCGACTTGCAGGCCGTAGAACCGAACTCAGAAATCTGCTCGGTGTCGCGCGAACCACAGTGCGGACAGCTCACGTTGGCATTGCCCGCGAACAAAGCGCGTTTGCCTGCTTTGCCTTCAGGCGGGGCAATGCCGAAGGCCTTGAGCTGCTCGCGGCCCCGCGGTGTGATCCAATCGGTGGTCCACGCCGGCGCCAGCGAGATTTCCATGCCGGCATCCTCAAACCCAGCCTGGTCCAAGGCCTGGCGAATGTCAGCTTCGATCTGCTTGGTGGCCGGGCAGCCCGTGTAAGTGGGGGTTACGATGACGTCCAGCGCACCGCCCTCCTCGCGCACGTCACGGACAATGCCCAGATCCACCACGGACACCACAGGGATCTCAGGATCCATCACCTGATCCAACACGGCCCAAACCTCACCGGCCCGTGCAGAGATCTCAGATGTCTGCGGCCTCACCATTTCGCGTCCGGATAGGTGCGCGGCAGCACCTGCATTTCGGCCAGAAGATAGGCCAGATGCTCGGTGTGTTGGCCGGATCGGCCGCCAGAGGGCATCCAATCATCTTCCGGAAGGCGCAGCGTGGCACGCTCCATGACCGCCTTCACATGCTCCAGCCAATCCTCTTTCAGGGCGGAGGCATCCGGCAGAATGCCCTCCCGGGTCATGGCCTGATCCACCTCATCAGTGGTGAAGAGCTCATGCACATAGGGCCAGAGCTCATCCAGGGCGGCCTGTACCCGTTCATGGCTCTCTTCCGTCCCGTCGCCCAGGCGCACAACCCATTCGCCGCAATGGCGCATGTGGTAGGCCATTTCCTTTTCCGCCTTGCCTGCAATGGCAGCGAGATCTGCATCTGTACTGGTCAGCATGCGCTCGTAGAACGCCTCCGCAAAGCTGGCAAACAGGAACTGGCGCACCACTGTGAACGCAAAATCACCCTTAGGCAGCTCTGCAATCATGGCATTGCGGAACTCAAAGTCCTGGCGGTGATAGGCCAGCGCATCCTCATCACGTCCCTTGCCTTCCACCCGGCCCGCATACTCCAAAAACAGCTGTGCCTGGCCGATCATGTCCAGGGCATGGTTGGAGAGCGCAATATCCAGCTCTACCGTGGGGGCTTTGGACGACCATTCGGCCAAGCGTTGGCCCAGCACCAGAGCCGTGTCGCCCAGACGCAAGCAGGTCTCAAAAAGGGGATCCGCCTTACTCATGGCTTAGAGACACTCCACATCGTCCGGCACCGTATAAAACGTCGGGTGGCGGTAGATTTTGGAATCTGCAGGATCAAACAGCTCGCCTTTATCCTCCGGCGCCGATGCGCTGATCGCCTCCGACGGGACCACCCAGATCGACGTGCCCTCATTGCGCCGCGTATAGACATCACGCGCATTCTCAATGGCCATCTTGGCATCTGCCGCATGCAGACTGCCCGCGTGCACATGTGAGAGGCCCTGTTTGGAGCGGATGAACACCTCAAAGAGCGGCCAGCCGCCGTTTTTATTCGCCGGATCGCGCATCTTATTCCGCGACATTCTGGGCCCCCGCCCGCTCTTTTTCCGCAAACGCCACAGCCGCCTCGCGCACCCAGGCACCATCTGCATGGGCGTTGCGCTTGTTGGCCATGCGTTGGCGGCTGGCAGGCCCATGACCCTTCACAACCGCCCAGAATTCATCCCAATCGATCTCACCGATCTCCCAGTGCCCGGTTTCCTCGTTGTATTTCAGATCCGGATCGGGGATCTCAAGCTCCAGCGCTTGGGCTTGCTTCACGGTCATATCGATGAACTTCTGACGCAGATCATCATTGGAGAACCGTTTGATCTTCCACGCCATATTCTGCGCCGAATGAGGACTGTCATTGTCCGGCGGGCCAAACATCTGCACGGCCGGCCACCACCAGCGGTTCAGCGCATCCTGGGCCATGGCCTTCTGTTCCGCGGTTCCGTGGCTGAGCGCCATCATCAGCTCAAAGCCTTGCCGCTGGTGGAAACTCTCTTCCTTGCACACCCGGATCATGGCGCGCGCATACGGCCCATAGGAACAGCGGCAGAGCGGGATCTGATTGACGATGGCTGCCCCGTCCACCAGCCAGCCAATGGCGCCCACATCGGCCCATGTGAGCGTGGGATAGTTGAAGATGGAGGAGTATTTCGCCTTCCCGCTCATCAGATCAGCTTCCATCTGATCGCGGCTGAAATTCAGGGTTTCTGCTGCAGAATAGAGATAAAGCCCGTGGCCTGCCTCATCCTGCACCTTGGCCAGCAGAATGGCTTTCCGGCGCAGTGATGGTGCCCGGGTGATCCAGTTGCCTTCCGGCTGCATGCCAATAATTTCAGAGTGCGCATGCTGAGAGATCTGCCGCACCAAGGTCTTACGATAGCCCTCCGGCATCCAGTCTTGCGGCTCGATCTTGTTCTCCGCCGCAACCCACGCATCAAAGCGCTCTCTCATGTCGTCCGATGAGCCGGCCTCATGCACCATAACCGTTTCCTCCAGTCAGCTGATAGGGACGAATATGACACAAAATATTTTGATTTCAAGATTTTTTTGTATCATAATGCCGTGACGACTGACGATACTGAGGGAACGTTAAGCGATATGGCCGATGACAACGAGCTGGCGCGCGCCTGCGCTCAGCATATGTTTGCTGATGATCAGGCGAGCCGGGGCCTGGGGATGAAGATTGAAGATGTGGGTCAAGGCCGCGCCACCTTGTCCATGACCGTGCGCCCAGACATGGTGAACGGCCATAAGCTCTGCCATG
>JBCDIP010000508.1:0-3211 GCA_038748855.1 Pseudomonadota bacterium | reverse complement strand
TGCACCTGCTCTGAACGATCATTTGATCGAGATCGAGCCCTTCAAAACGGCGGTCACAACCTTCTTTGTCCGTGAGTGGTACTTTGTGGTCTATGCCGTGGGGCTGCTGGTGCTGAGTATGTTCCTGTTTAAGGGTTTCTGCCGATACTTATGTCCCCTTGGGGCGCTCATGGCGGTTGGAGGATTGCTGCGGCTCAAGAACTGGATTCCGCGCCGCGAGGTGTGCGGCAGCCCCTGTCAGCTGTGCAAAGTGCAGTGCAACTATAACGCCATCTCCAAATCTGGCGCGATCAGATATGACGAGTGCTTCCAGTGCCTGGACTGTGTCACCATTCACGACGACGCTGATCAGTGCGTACCTCTTGTACTCGCGGCAAAGGGGAGGACGCTTTGATGCTCACGCGCCGACGCTTTCTCTCCGTCGTGGCCGCAACCAGTGTTGCGGGCGTGGCGGCATCATTCGCGCCGGTGCGCACGAACTGGACTGGCAGAGCCATGGGAGCAGAGGTCTCCATCTGTGTTGGAGCGGCAGGCCGCGCTGCTGAGGTCGCACTGAATGCTGCACGCGATACGATACAACGCATGGAGAGCCTGTTTTCTCTGTATGACCCAAGCTCGGCGCTCTCCAGGCTCAATCGTGAGGGCAAGCTTGTGATGCCGGCAGAGTTTGTCAGGCTGGTTGGTATCGCAGATCGGATCCATGGGCTGAGCGGCGGATTGTTCGATCCTACTGTTCAGCCGCTATTCACTGCTCTCGCAACCTCAGCGCAGCTTCCGTCTTTCAACCTCATTGGTTGGAAAAAGGTTGAGATTGAGGGCCGCACGATCCGGCTTGGTAAGCGGGGTATGGCCTTGACCTTCAACGGAATTGCCCAAGGCTTCGCAACGGACCGTGTCAGTGAGGTGCTGAAAGCACATGGTTTTGACCGTGTCCTGGTCAATATCGGGGAGTACCGCGTTGGTTCATCGCCAATGAGCATTGGCATCGCAGACCACGATGGCAAGCTTTTGGCGCAGGCCGAACTGCACGATCTTGCGGTCGCCACATCGTCGCCCCTGGCGCTTCGATTAGGGGACAAGCGGGCGCACATTTTGTCCCCCAAAGGAGCTCAGCAGAGCCCTTATTGGAAGACTGTCAGTGTTGTTGCGCCACACGCAGCCGAAGCTGATGGGTTTTCAACCGCCCTTGCGCTGACGGCTGACAGAGGCTTGGCAAGACGCTTGATCCGTCAGAAGCACGTTGAAAGGGTATTTCTGGAAGGCCCTGACGGTGAGCATCGTTGGGTCTAAACCACCTAACGGTTAACCAGCGGCATGACCTTGCGTTCGATCGTTGGGAAGAGATGGGACACGGAACGGTGGAACTCCTGAGGCATGGCGCCCATGGCAGCGTAGGCTTGCGGCAGCTTGGTCTCCATGATCTCAACCATGTCCAACCCTTCGTTGGCCGCATCCGTCAAGGTCGTCTCCAGCCAGTTGAGATAGTCCCGGGTTTGTTGCACTGCCTTTCCGGCATGGTCCAACGGACCGTGACCTGGCAGCACCGCTGCCGGTTTAAGAGCTGCAATTTCATCCAGCGACTGCCGCCATCTTTCTAAATCCGCGTGAGGTGTGGTTGGCGCCCGGTTATAAAACACGAGATCCCCAGCGATGAGTGTGCCGGTTTTCTGGTCAAGCAGCGCCAGATCTGCGCCAGTGTGACCAGCAAGGGGCAGAACTTGGAGGGAACGGTTGCCCACCGTGAGCACGCTGCTTTCCAGCGGCGCAGTAGGCGGCACCACCTCGGTGCCCCGCATCCAGTCGCCGAGAAGACGGTACATATTGTCCGAGAAGGCCTCTCCCTCGCTCTTGGCCAGCGCGGTCGTTTGAGCGAGTGCATGGATGGGCCGATCGCTGAACACCTGATTTCCAAAGAAATGATCCGGGTGATGATGTGTGTTCACCGCACCGGCAATGCCGCGGCCTGTGAGCTGAGAGGCGACCTGGCGCAATGCTGTGCCATAGCGCAGAGAAGGACCTGTATCGATGATCAGGATCCCCTCATCAGTCTGCAGAAGAGCGCAGTTGACAATCGCGCCGCCGTTCTCGTCGGTGAAATACTCCGTTGAACCTTCGATCATCCACACGCCGTCGCCAACCTGCTTGGGGGTCAGATCGTAGCTCTTGGGCGAAGCAGCGAAAGTGGCCTTTGGACGGCCGACAAGAAGCGCAGCGCCGAGGCCGGCGAGCGCAGAACGACGTGTCAGCTTCATTGCGTCAGGCGTGCACGAAGGACAGCGTCGATTTCATTACCGTTATTGTCGCGGCCATGCACGCGAACAGAACCTTTGAGCTGGTTCTTCGGGAAGTATAGCGTGAAGGCAGGGTCTTCGTTGACCGGTTCATACATCTCGATGGTGGCGAGCTTTTTACCGGTGTCATCATCGACCTGAAGCCGTTTGATGATAAACACGGGAATACCGTCCGCCAGTCCTGTGTCCATTGGGTGATCGACGACCATGCGCACTCTGCCGGACTTGGGCCACACCATGCCGTTGACCTGGCCCAGCTTCTCCTCCCAATCATTGGACGCATAAGCATGCGCCGGTGCAGAACAGCCTCCGCCGGCAGCGTCCACGTAGGTTGAGCCCACATGCCAGGTGCCGGCATGGGTCTCTACGGCGGCCCGCACAGGCGTTGCCTGGTCAATCTTGAAGCGCAATGAGAGCTTGGCTTCCGCTTGGTCTGGCCAGTATGTAAGGATTTTGGGGATGGGCCCGTAATCGACAAGCAGCACAATCCGCTTCACATTCGGAAGGGCTGTGGCATCCACCAATACGGGCACATTGAAACTGTCTTCTGCTGAAGGGGGCGCCTTGACGATCACCCGATCATCGAAGCGAATATTCTTCGGATTATCGAGCACATGCTCTTGGCTGTAAGACCAGTTGCCCGACTGAAGCGGGTCCTTAAGTGGCGTTTGAGGGGCCGCAACGGCCGCCGAAATCGCAAAGCCTAGAGCCAGCCCGCCCAATGCAATCTGTTTCCTCATCCCGCTCTCCTCACCATTTTGGTGCCGTGTAGGTTAGGCCGTATTTGCCGAAGATTTCTTTCATTCGGCCATCCTGCACCGCCGCGCGTACGGCATCATCCACCGCATAGCTCAATGGACGCCAATTGTGCCGCACGGCAACCCCTAGTGTCCAGACGCCAATCGCCAAACCCGGCAAAG
>JBCDIP010000507.1:0-3216 GCA_038748855.1 Pseudomonadota bacterium | reverse complement strand
CCCGGCTCGGCAAGTTCCGTGAAGACGGTACGCCGCGGGATATTCCGCCTCATAACCCCTGGATGGTGACCTTGGGTCTTTTCCTGATCTACACCGGTTTCTGGGGCTTTTATGCGGCCTGCAATGTGCCGGCCATTTCACCTGAAGCCATCGGCGGACAGATCACGGGCGAAACCTGGACGGCCACAAACATCTATCTGGCGCCAACGTCGCTGAGTGCGATCACCTTCAACTTCCTGATGTCTTTGTCGGGTGGTTTGATGGTCGCCTACCTGGTGTCCAAGGGTGATCCGTTCTGGACCTACTCGGGCGGTCTTGCGGGCATCATTACGGCGTCTGCGGGTAACGATCTCTATCACCCGATCCAAGCCATGCTGATCGCCGGCGTGGGGACCTGGTGTGCGTACAAGCTGCACTACTATGTGGAGCGAAAGTACAAGATCGACGATGCCGTGGGCGCAGTGGCCGTGCATGGGTACGCCGGTTTTATCGGTTTGATCATCGCCGGATTTGTTCTGTGGGGACAGCCGTCCTCGCCGTACGCAGGCTATGCCACCATCAGCCCATGGGGTCAGTTCATTGGTGCCTGCATCATGTTTGGCCTGCTTGGCTTCCTTCCGGCCTTCACTGTCTCAAAGATCATGAACGGCATGGGCATGCTGCGCATTCCGCGAAAGGTTGAACTGGAAGGTTTGGACTTTGATGAGAACGCCACATACCAGGCCGCGGTGGACGAGATTCGTGCCACCGAGAAGGCCATGGTGAGCTAAGGGATAAGGAGATCAGATATGTTTAAAGACGGGTCTACAAACGGAATGACCAGTTGGGCCGTTGATCTGAAAGATGTCGGCGCGATCTATCCCTTCCAGGGCGCAGAAGTGCTGATGGTGATCATTGGCTTGGCCTTCTGGATTGGCTGGCACGTGATCCAGCTGCGCCAGGAGGGCGAGGAAGTTGCCCGGGAAATGCAGGCCGACGCCGAAGGCGATGAGGCCAGGGATGCCATAGACAGGTACTAGTCCACCGCATCTTTCCGAACGAGCGTGAAGAACCGGCCGGCACTTGCTGGCCGGTTTTTATTGTTTAGGAGGCTGAGGACTGTTGGCCGGATTGGTATCGTAGAGGTTCATTGTGGCGACGAGACGTCCGCCCACCAACGGCTCAATCTCCGCCTTCAGGGCCTCGGCGACGGCCTGGTCGTAGACCTCCTCGCCGCCGGCATAGAGGGTGAACGATTTGATGTACTTGGCCTCTTTGACAGGGTCCTCAACAGTGGCCTTGGTCCAGGCGTAGAGAGGATAGTCGTCCACATTATTGGCTTCCGCTTCGGCCACGTATCCGGCAAAGGCATCGTGCTGGCATTTCAGCTCCGCCTTATGGCGCTCAAGGATCGCGGGCAGGGGGGCGAGAGCCTCACTGTCCGGCGTGGCGCGGGCGATTTTGGCCATCTCCGGCTCCAGCGTGACGCGCAGCTGATACTTCCACTCTTGACTCATTTTCAAACGCTCCTTGATAAACGATGCCAGGTCTCTTCCACGCCATAGATGGTTGGTTCTTAGGCAAGATCAAGTGGAGCGGGCGCTCAAGAAGGTTGATGTCAGCGGCCGACCTGGTTGGCGCACCTTCTCAGGCCACTTTTCTCGCAATCTGCTGCCAGCTTCTTGGCCTCGGTGATCTCGGCCGCCTTCATCCGGTGCGACAAGCGGTTGAGGTTGTTGCGCCCCCGGCGGCTGCCTCTGGCTTTCGCCAGCTGATACCACATCATGGCTTTCACATAGTCCGCCTTCAGGCCGCGGCTGGTTTCATAGATAACGCCGATGCTGTTTTGTGCTTCGGCATGGCCAACAGAGGCGGCTCTGACAAACCATTTCAGCGCTTCTTGATGGTTGGTCTCGGTGCCCTGACCCAGACGATGCATCATGCCCAAAGCGAACTGCGCTGCCGGATATCCCAGATAAGCGGCTTTGGTGAAGAGCTTGAGCGCCTGGGGAAAGTCTTGCTCCACCCCCTGACCGGCCCTCAGCATTGCCGCCAGCGGAACTTGTGCCGCCTCATGTCCCTGCCTCACGGCACTGGCGAGGAGGGTCGCAGCTGCCCGGTGGTCACCGGCGCGAAATCTCTCTTGCGCCATGCGAAACTCGGTTTCGCCAACGGCACTTGCGCCAGCCAGACCTGAAGTGAACAGGGTGATCCAAAGTCCCAACAGAAGGCTTGCGCCGCGAAGAAGGGGAGCCATCAGTCAATCTCCATCTGCAGAGGGCCACGTGTGCACTATCCTACGCAGACAAGCTTTCTTAGAACTGAAGTGGTGTTTTCAGGGCTCTTCGGCCGCGTCCAATGGCCATGTGGGGCGCGTGAGATGTTGGTACGGCAGTTCTGAGAGCCTCATGGAGGCAATGCCGCCAGCATCCACCAGGAGCACATCGCGGGCCATTGCGCCGTAGGCGGCGCGGAAATGGTTGCGGCTTTTGAGGGCAAGCGTGGTCTTCTCTGACGGTTCAATGCCCATGGAGCGGAACACTTGCAGATCCATAACGGCTGTGGGCACCGAGGAGAGGATGATCTCAACGCCGCCCACCTGTACCACCGCGCTGGGGCCCATGGAAAAGGCAACCCCGCGCCACATGGGGCCTTCGCAGACGAACTCTCCGTCGTTTAGCAGTGTGACTTTGCCGGTAATGGCCAGAGGCGGTGTGAGCCTGGGAGCGCCGCGGCCACCGATCTCCATCTCAATTTGGGCACCTTCTCCCGCTGCAATGGCCTTCTGGACGGCCACCGGATCTGAGATGGTGGCGAAGGCCGCGTTCTGAAGGTCTGCCGCAATCATTTGGGCTAACAGGTTGGGCGAATCTCCATAGGCGCCTCCTGCAGGATTGTCGGCGAAGTCGGCCATGATGAACGGCCTGTCAACCGGGCGGCCCTTTGCGGCAATCTTCATAGCCGCCTCGGGCCGGGCAAAGTTCAGCTGGGTTTCCTTCCGGCTCTCCCAGAGGGCTTCCACCAGTTCGCCGGCATACACCTCACACACCTCTCGGTCCCATCCGGTGACCGCCACGGATGGGCCTTGATGGTCCACGTCGGCCCAAGGAAAGCCGATCTGCAGGCTGGCGCAGAGAATGTCCGGGTGCTGCTCTATCTCTTCGGCCCGGGCGAGCAAGCTGTTCATGGGCCCAGGCGGGTTGGTGCGGCCATGGTCTGCGGCATCCATCATGGCTT
>JBCDIP010000506.1:0-3220 GCA_038748855.1 Pseudomonadota bacterium | reverse complement strand
GAGGTCGCAGACCGGCTTGGCGAACCCCTGAAGGTGCGGGCCGATGGCCTGGGCGCCGGCCATATATTGGGTCAGCTTGTAGCCGATATTGCCCGAGTTGAGATCGGGGAAGATGAGCACATTCGCCCGGCCTGCCACCTCGCTGTCCCGCTTCACCTTGGTGGCCGCAACCCGGGGCACCAGGGCCGTGTCGGCCTGAAACTCGCCATCCACAACCAGGTCGGGCGCGCGCTCCTTGACGATGGCGAGCGCGGCGGTGACTTTGTCGATCAGCTCATGTTGTGCGCTGCCCATAGTGGAGAAGGAGAGGAGGGCGATACGTGGCTCTTCGTCCAGCAGCTTTGCCGCGCTGGCCGCCGAAGCGATGGCGATGTCGGCAAGGTCATCGGCGGTCGGATCGATGTTCACGGCGCAATCGGCGAAGATGAAGCTGGCCGGCCCTTCGCCGAGGAAGTTCGGCACCTCCATCAGAAAGTAGCTCGACATGCGCCGGATGCCCTCTGCCAGGCCCACAGTACGCAGGCCCGCTCTGAGCACATCTGCGGTAGGGGCAGCGGCGCCGGCGATCAGGGCGTCGGCCTCGCCCTCGCGCACCAACATGCCGGAGAAATAGAGCGGGTCTTCCAGCAACGCTCCAGCGGTCTGCTCATCGAGCTTTTTGCTACCGGCGGCCAGGGTTTCCGCATAGCCGGCCCGGCGCGGATCGGTTGCGGGGTCAATGTATTCGGCGCCTTGGATGCGCTCACCTTGTGCGCTCAAGACGGGGATGGCCAGGTTCTCCTCAACCAAACGCCGGGCTGCTGCGATGATCCGCTCATCGGCGCTTTCCGGCAGAGCGACCCGCTTGCCGGTGCCTTTGATCTGGTGCTTGGAGCGCTCAAGAATATCCATCGGTCTGCCCTAAATCCCGCTGCCGTCGGCTGTTGGGGCGAAAAAGGCACAAACGGGCCTTGAAAACCAGGAAAAACAGTTCAATAGATGGAGCCACCCCACGCGATCTTTTCAGGCCAGCCGCTTAACTCATGCCCTTCACATCTTTGCCGGACGGCGATCAGCTCTATTACGAGACCCATGGCTCAGGACCACCTTTGCTGGTGGTCACCGGGCTGGGGGGACGAGCTGGCTTCTGGCACCCCCACCTGGAAGAATTGACGCCGCACTTCACCGTGATCCTCCACGACCATCGCGGCTGTGGCCAGTCCAGCTTGACGCATATGGACTATTCGGTTGAGCAGATGGCCGGCGATGTGGCCGCGCTGCTGGATCATCTGGAGATTGAGAGCGCTGCCTTCATTGGACACTCCACGGGCGGGGCCATCGGCCAGGCGCTGGCGCTGGATCATCCCGGCCGGGTGTCGCGGCTGATGCTCGCCTCAAGCTGGGGCGGCAAGGATCCTTACTTCGAAGAGCTGTTCCGCTCGCGCAAGCGCATGATCCTGGAGCTGGGGCCGGATGAGTATGTGCGCACGCTCTCCATCATCGGCTACCCGGCCGACTGGCTGCGCGACAACCCGGAGATCAGTCTGACGCCGAAGCCCGAGGACGTGGCTTTGGCGGTGCCGGATGTCACCTGCTTTGCCGCGCGCATGGATGCCATTCGCGCCTTTGACCGGCGGGCGGACCTGCCGGGGCTTGATGTGCCGACGCTTGTGGCTTGTGCGGAAGATGATCTGGTGACGCCGAAGCATCTGTCGGTGGAGCTTGCACACCTGATCGCGGGCGCTGAGCTCGATCTCATTCCGAGCGGCGGCCACTTTTACCCGATGACGCGGAAGGAGACCTTCCGCACTCAGGTTATCGGTTTCCTTTCACCGCGCTAGTTAAGGAGCCAAGCATGGCCAAGCGGGCAGCAGATTTGATTGTGGAGGCCTTGGAGGCCTATGGCATTGAGCGCGTCTGGTGCGTTCCCGGCGAGAGCTATCTGGCCCTGCTCGATGCGCTGCACGACACGGGCAAAATCGAGACCATTCCTTGCCGCCACGAATCGGGCGCCGGCTTCATGGCGGTGGCCGAGGCGAAGCTGACGCGCAAGCCCGCCTGCTACATGGTAAGCCGCGGGCCCGGCGCGACCAACGGCTCGATTGCCCTTCATGTGGCCGAGCAGGACGCTACGCCCATCATCCACATTATCGGCCAGGTGGCGCGCCACGAGCGTGGCAAGGGCTCCTGGCAGGAGATCGACTATCAGGAGTTCTTCGGCTCCATCGCCAAGGGCGTTTGGGAGATCACCCAGGCCCAGGACATTGTGCCGGTGATGGCCGAAGCGTTTGAAACCGCCATGAGCGGAACACCGGGGCCGGTGGTGATCTCGGTTCCTGAGGACATGCTGAAGGATGCGGCGGCGGGAGAACCGCGCGCCCTTGAGCTGCCGGTCGTGCCCACGCCCGATGCGTCCACTGTGGCTGAAGTGGCGGCCCTGATCGCCAAGGCTGAGCGCCCGGTTCTGATGGCCGGCGGATCGCTCCGGGCTGAGGGCGGCGTGGAAGCGCTGGCGGCGGCGGCCGAGGCCCACCAGGTGCCGGTGGCAGCCATGTGGAAGCATCAGGATCTCTTCGATAACCGATCGCCCCTCTATGCGGGCCATCTGGGCTTTGGCACGCCGGCTGATCATCTTGCCCTGCTCAGCCAGGCCGATCTCTTTGTGGCGGTTGGCACGCGGCTGGGCGATGTGGCGACGCAGAACTACAAACTGCCCAAGTCACCGGAGCCCGAGCAGACCCTGGTCCATGTGCATGAGGATGCCGGCGTGATCGGGAAGAACTTCCGGACCGATGTGGCCGTGGCGGGCGATCCAGTGGCGTTCCTTCAGATGCTGGCTGCTGTGAAAGCCGAGGTGCCCGAAAGCCGGAGTGCCTGGGTGGAGGAGGTGAACAGCTTCATCTCGGGCTTCACCGCTTTTGCGCCGCGCGAAACCGATGATGGAGTGGACTATGGCCGGGTGGTGGACGCCTTTGCCCGGCTTGCGCCGAAGGACGCCATTGTGCTCACCGATGCGGGCAACTTCTCCAGCTGGGTGCACCGTTATTGGAAGATGACCCCGGACAATACCCTGATCGGCGCCATTGCCGGAGCGATGGGGATCGGGGTGCCGGCGGCAACGGCTGCGAGCTTTCTGAACCCGGAGCGTCCGGCCATTGTGGTTGTGGGCGATGGGGGCACCATGATGACCGGTCAGGAGCTCGCCACCGCCATGCATATCGGCGCGGCGCCCAAGATCGTG